>JAKSPW010000047.1 GCA_024404435.1 Clostridia bacterium
GACCTACACCCTTAGCAGGGGCGCCTCTTCGGCCTCTTGAGTACTTCTCCGTACCGCAGGCACTGCCGTCTCAGTGGTGCCTGCCGATATATTATATCTCATCTTTCCCCGTATGTCAACCCTTTTTCAAAAATTCCCGAACGCCTTCATTTCCGCCGTCTTTACTTGACAAACCCTTCCCCGTGTGATACAATTCTTTTGATACCAATCGAAAGGAAACGGGCATTTTGAAAAGAGGTTATATTTTTGATATGGACGGCACTCTCATTGATTCCATGGGGATGATAATGGGACTCGACCGCTGGATACTTGACGATCTCGGACTGCCCTTCAACGCCGAGACCGCCGCACTGATGCGCTATCTCCCCCTCGGAGAATCGGCAAAGCTTCTGTGCGAAAAATTCGATCTTCCGTACACCACCGAGGAGATCGAAAAAAGAATGTACGACTCGATGCGCGAGGGCTACCTCGGCGTCGAAAAAAAGATCGGAGTCGACGAATATCTCGATTTTTGCCGTATTCAGGGCATAAAACTCGCGATCGCCACGGCGACCGAGCCCGAGATCGCCTTCGAGGTCGCAGAGCGCCTCGGACTCAGCGACAAGGTGGACCTTTTCATCTCATGCAGCGAGGTCGGTGCGTCGAAGGACAAGCCCGACGTCTTCATCGAGGCGGCGCGCCGCATGGGACTCACTCCCGACAGATGCGTCGTTTTTGAGGACGGACTTCCCGGCATCAGAAGCGCCGCTTCCGCGGGCTTCAAGACGGTCGGCGTGAGAGACGCTTCCTCCACGGAAGAGGACTCGAAGCAGATGATGGAGGAAAGCGACCTCTACATCTACTTCTCGTTCAAGGAAGTTGCCGGAACGGTAGTGTGATCCGGGGTGGAATATGATCGGAATAATTGCTGCAAAGGACTGTGAGCTCGAGCTGATCGAGGGCAGGATGACCTCTCCCGTGCACGAGACTCACGGCGCGATAAGCTTCGTTCGCGGAACTCTCGAGGGACGCGACGCCGTGATCGCGGTCTGCGGTGTCGGCAAGGTCTTTGCCGCCATGTGCGCGGAAGCGATGATAATAGACTACTCTCCCGACTTCGTGATCAACACCGGAGTCGGCGGAACGCTCTCCGACAAGCTGTCGATCGGAGACGTCGCCATCGCGTCAAAGCTCTGCCAGCACGACATGGACACGAGCGCGGTGGGCGACGAGGTCGGGCTCGTTTCGGGCATCAACAAGGTCTATTTCGACGCGGACGGAGAGGCTGTGACAAAGCTTTCGGAAGCTGCCCGCGAAATGGGGATAAACACCTTCGTCGGCACTGTCGCCTCGGGCGACAAGTTCATCGCCGAAAAGGCGGACAAGGACCGCATCGTTTCCGTTTTCGGCGCCGTCGCATGCGAAATGGAAGGCGCGGCGATAGCGCAGGTCTGCTGCGTGAACGGCGTTCCGTTCGCGGTCTGCCGTGCGATCTCGGACAACGCCGACGGGACGGCCTGCGACGATTTTCCCGCTTTCATCAAGGCTTCTGCCGCGGTCTCCGCGGAGCTTGTGTGCAGATTTTTAAGACTTTAAGGGGATTATCATGAAACACGACTTCACGACCGTGCTCGACCGCGAGGGACACGACCTCATCGCGGCGAACAGGATCCCGTACGACGGCGAAATACGCGTCGACGAGGGCTTTTCGCGCATCCCGATGTGGATCGCGGACATGAGCTTCAAGGCTCCCGCTTTTATCACGGACTCGATAAAAGAGCGGCTCTCGTTCCCGAATTTCGGCTATTTTGAGAAGCCCGACGCGTACTACGACGCGATAATAAACTGGCACGCTTCACGCAAGGGCGTGCGCGACGTAAAAAGAGAATATATCGGCTACGAGAACGGCGTTCTCGGCGGCGTGAGCTCCGCGGTCACGGCATTCACAAGGCCCGGAGAAAAGGTGCTCGTGCACTCGCCGACCTACGTCGGATTTACCGCGGTTCTCGAGGACCTCGGCCGTCCCGCCGTCCACAGCGAGCTCGTGCGCGACGAAAACGGCATCTGGCGCATGGACTACGCCGACATGGACAGAAAAATAAAGGAAAACGGCATCCGCCTCGCGATCTTCTGCTCGCCGCACAACCCGTCGGGGCGCGTGTGGGAGAGGGAAGAGATCCTGCGCGCGATGGAGGTCTACCGCGAGAACGACTGCACCGTCATCTCCGACGAGATCTGGTCCGACATCATAATGCCCGGAAACGTGCATATCCCGACGCAGTCGGTCTCCGACGACGCGAAGAGGCGCACGATCGCTCTGTACGCGCCGAGCAAGACGTTCTCGCTCGCGGGACTCGTCGGCTCGTATCACGTCGTGTACGACGAAACGCTTCGCATGAAGCTCGAGGGGCAGTCGCGCTCTACTCACTACAACGAGGCTTGCGTACTCTCGGATTACGCCCTGATCGGTGCTTTCACGCGAGAGGGCGCGGAGTGGGTGGACGAGCTGAACGCGGTGCTTGACGAAAACCTCGCCTACGCCTGCCGCTTCATCGAAGAAAACTTCGGTGGAGTAAAGGTCATGCGCCCGCAGGGAACGTACATGATCTTCCTCGACTGCGCGGACTGGTGCAGGGAACACGGAGTCACCTCCGCACAGCTCCGCGAGAGGGGAGTGAAAAAGGGCGTCATCTGGCAGAACGGAGAGGCGTTCTTCATGAAGGACAGCATCCGCATGAATCTCGCGCTGCCGCACTCGCTCGTCGTCGAGGCGTTCGACAGATTGAAGAAATACGCGTTTGTTTGATGAGCCTTAAGGCTTAAGCATTGAGCATTGAGCATTGAGTAAAAAAGAACTCCCTTTCCAAAAGTTTCCCGAAAAGGAGTCAAGAGGGAAAACCTTTTTTCAAAAAGGTTTTCCCTCTTGTGTTTTATTTCAGCTTTATCTCTCGACTTCTTCCATGATGAAGGCTTCGAGGATGTCGCCTTCCTTGATGTCGGTCGACTTTTCGAGTCCGATACCGCACTCATAGCCCTGAGCGACCTCGCGG
Source organism: Clostridia bacterium (assembly GCA_024404435.1). Lineage (GTDB taxonomy): Bacteria > Bacillota > Clostridia > Oscillospirales > CAG-272 > RUG11130. Next base: position 3,030 of record JAKSPW010000047.1, read on the forward strand.
ACGTCGTCCTTGAAGCGCTTCAGCGAGGAGATCTTATCTTCAAAGATGACGATACCGTCGCGGACTACGCGGAGCTGAGCGTTTCTCTGCACCTTACCGTCCTGGACGTAGGAGCCGGCGATGATGCCGACGCCGGGAACTCTGATGGTCTGGCGGACTTCGATATGACCGAGGAGGACTTCCTTGAACGTCGGAGCGAGCATGCCCTTCATTGCAGCCTTGACCTCTTCGATGCACTCGTAGATGATCCTGTACGTGCGGATGTCGACGCCCTGACGCTCTGCGGAGTCGAGCGCGCCCTTGTCGGGACGGACGCTGAATCCGACGATGATCGCGTTGGAGGCAGCGGCGAGCATGACGTCGCCCTCGGTGATACCGCCGACGGCGCTGTGGATGACACGCACCTTGACTTCGTCGTTGGAGAGCTTTTCAAGCGACTGCTTGACAGCCTCCGCCGTACCGCCCATATCCGCCTTTACGATGATGGCGAGGTCCTTCGTGCCCTCTGCGATCTGTGCGAACAGATCGTCGAGGTTGACCTTCGCGTTGGCGTTGAACTCGGCTTCCTTTGCCTTCTCGCGTCTCTGATCAGCGAGCTCGCGAGCCATTCTCTCGTCTTCGACGGCGTTGAACTCGTCGCCTGCCATCGGGACCTCGGAGAGGCCGGTGATCTCGACGGGAACGGACGGGCCTGCCGCTTCAACGGTCTTGCCGTGGTCGTCGAGCATCTGTCTGACGCGTCCGACGGACGTGCCGGCGATCACGATGTCGCCGCTCTTCAGCGTACCGCTCTGAACGAGGACGGTAGCGACGGGGCCGCGGCCCTTGTCGAGCCTTGCCTCGAGGATGACGCCCTTCGCGCGCTTGTTCGGGTTGGCCTTGAGGTCCTTGACCTCCGCCACGAGAAGAACGCTCTCAAGCAGATCGTCGATGCCCTGCTTCGTTACTGCCGAAACCGGAACGCACATGACGTCTCCGCCCCATTCCTCGGGAACGAGGTCGTACTTCGTGAGCTCCGTCTTGATCGTCTCGGGGTTTGCACCCGGCTTATCCATCTTGTTTATCGCAACGACGATGTCGATGCCTGCGGATTTTGCGTGGTTGATCGCCTCGACAGTCTGCGGCATGATGCCGTCGTCTGCGGCGACGACGAGGATCGCGATGTCCGTGGACTGCGCGCCTCTCGCTCTCATTGCGGTGAACGCCTCGTGGCCGGGAGTGTCGATGAACGTGATCTCACGTCCGTCGAGATCGACTCTGTAAGCACCGATGCGCTGCGTGATACCGCCCGCCTCGCCTGCGGTGACGTGAGCGTTTCTGATCGCGTCGAGGATCGAGGTCTTACCGTGGTCGACGTGTCCCATGACACACACGACGGGTGCGCGGGGCTCGAGCATCTCTTCCGTGTCGGCCTCTTCTGCGCCGAAGAGTCTCTCTTCGATCGAGACCTGGACCTCTTTCGTGACCTGAGCGCCCATTTCGTCAGCGACGAGATAAGCGGTGTCGAAGTCGACGATCTGGTTGACGCTTGCCATCACGCCCATGAGCATGAGCTTCTTGATGACCTCGGATGCCGTGACCTTAAGTCTGGAGGCAAGCTCTCCGACGGAGATCTCGTCGGGGATCGTGACCTTCAGCGGCATCTTCTTTGCCTTTTCTATGTTCTCGCGTGCGAGCTTGTCAAGTGCACGGCGCTCCTTGTCGCTCTTCTTGCTTCCGAAGCGGTCGCGCGTGTTCTGCTTTTTGAGCTTCTGCTTGTTGGACTGGCTGTCGCTCGTGTCGGAGACGAAGCTGTCGAGCTTCTCGTCGTATTTCGAGAGATTGACGCTCGAGCCGCCTCTCGTGTCGATCACGCGCACGTTGCCGGTCTTTTTGCGCTCAACGCCCGTTTCGAACTGCGGCTTCGGCTGAGGCTTGATCGGAGCTCTGTCGAGTCCGTAGCCGCCCTTGTCGCCGTCGCCCTTCTTCTGAGGCTGGGGCTTTCTGCCGCCGTCCTTGCCGCCGAAGGAGCCCTTGCCGCCGTCGAAGGCAGGCTTGCGGTCTCTGTCGCCGAAGGTGCTCTGACGGTCGTCGCGGCGCGGAGCCTGACTTCCGCTCTGTGCGGGACGTCTCGCGTCCGTCCTCGGAGCGTCCGTCCTCGGAGCATCCTGCTTCGGGGTTTCGGTCTTCGGTGCGGCGGGCTTTGCGGCAGCCTTGCGCTCTGCCTCGGCCTTTGCCTTCTCGATGGCCTTCTTTTCAGCCTCGATCTTTGCTGCCGCGACTCTTTCGGCTCTCGCTTTTTCAGCTGCAACGGCAGCGGCCTTCTCTGCAGCCTTTTTCTCGGCTTCCGCCTTCTCTGCAGCCGCCTTTTCGGCAGCGAGCTTCTCAGCCTTCGCTTTTTCGGCTGCTTCCGCAGCGGCCTTCTCGGCTTCGGCCTTCGATGCTTCGACGGCCTGCGCCTCGGGAGTCTTTATGACAGTTTTGCCGTTCAGATAGCCGTCCATATCCTTTCTCTGATTTTTCAGCGTGATGAAGTCGAAGAATCTGTTGAACTCCTCGGCCTCAAGGGCTGCAGACGTGGATTTGCCCGCGATCCCCGCTTCCTCAAGCGTGGTGCAAAGATCCTTTGCCTTCATGTCGAGGTCTTTTGCCATCTGATTGATTCTGAACATAGGTGACGTTGTAGTTTTTGCCATAAAAATATCCCCTGTCCTTTCTTTGTTTCTATTGATCCGATAGTGCACGGATAAGCTCATCCGACGGACCGCGGCCCGACAGGGCAAACACCGCGCAGGGAGAAGTGAGTCCCAGCGCCCGCCCTATTTCGTCGGAGCCGATATCCGCTTCTATCGCCGTCACGCCTCTGTGAGACGATTTGTCGCGGATCTGCTTTTTCGTTCTGTCCGATGCGTCCGATGAGTATATCACCGCTTTCGGGAGACTGCCTCCCCTGAGGGCTGCCGTCACGGCACCCGCCCCGGGAATGACTCCGCCTGCCCGTCTGCATAGTCCGGCAAGTGACAGCACACGGTTCGTGTCCATATCACTCGTCCTCGTTCTGTGCTTCGGAAACTGCGACCTCGTGCTCGAGCACGTCGTAGAGCTCCTCGGAGATCGGCACCTCGAGGCTCTTCGCGATCCTGCCGTACTTGCGGGCCTTCTTGAAGCAGGCCGCCTTCGGGCAGATGTACGCGCCGCGCCCCGATTTCTTGCCCGTGAAGTCTATCTCCACGCTGCCTTCGGGAGTCCTGACCACTCTGATGAGATCGCGCTTCGGAAAGCTTTCGCCGCAGCCCGTGCAGCGTCTTTCCGGAACTTTTTTCGTTTTCGGAGTGTTGTTTTTCATATCTTAACCAAGCTTGACGCCCTTGATATCAATCTTGTAGCCCGTAAGCTTTGCGGCGAGGCGGACGTTCTGTCCTTCCTTGCCGATCGCGAGTGAGAGCTGGTCGCCGTCGACGATGACCTTCGCGCTTCTCTCGCCGTCGAACTCGACTTCTCTGACCGTTGCGGGAGAGAGGGAAGCCGCGATGTACTTCTCGGCGTACTCGGAATACTCGATGACGTCGATCTTCTCGCCGTGGAGCTCGTCGACGATGTCGCCGATTCTCATGCCGCGGTTACCGATGCAGGCGCCGACTGCGTCGACGTTCTCGTCTCTCGACTCGACTGCGATCTTCGTTCTGGAACCGGGCTCGCGCGCGATGCCTCTGACGATCACGATGCCGTCGGCGATCTCGGGAATCTCGGCTTCAAACATGCGCTTGACCATTGCGGGATGCGTTCTCGAGATGGTGACGAGCGGACCTTTTTCTCCGGTCTTGCTGACCTCGGTCACGAAGACCTTGATCCTGTCGCCGACGCGGAGGTCTTCGCCCGGGATCTGTTCGTCCTTCGGGAGCAGAGCGTTGCTCGTGCCCGTGTCGACGACGACGTCACCGTTCGAGTCGTCGCGCTTGACGACGACGGCGGAGATGATCTCCTCGCGCTTCTTTTCGTAGTCGCGGATGATGTTGCTCTTCTCGGCTTCTCTGATGCCCTGCACGATGACCTGCTTTGCGGTCTGCGCGCTGATGCGGCCGAAGTTCTTCGTCTTCATTTCGTCTTCGACGACGGTGCCGAGCGTGTAGCGGCGGGAGAGCTTCTGCGCTTCCTCGAGCGAGATCTCGCTCTTGGGATCGAGCACTTCGTCAACTACCGTGCGGACACGGAAGAGCTTGAGAGTCTTCTTTTCGCGGTTGATGGCAACTCTGACCGATGCGGAGCCCTCTTCCTTCTTGTAAGCGGAGATGAGAGCCGCCTCGACTTTTTCGAGCATGTAGTCGACCGGGATGCCCTTGGTCTTTTCGAGAAGATCAAGAGCCTCAAAAAGTTCTGAATTCATTTTTTCTTCTCCTGATGGGACGCTGCCCTTAATTTATATGAATTTTTTGCTTACTTTTTCATGTCCTCGGACCAGTCGTAGACCGTGGAGGCTTTTGCGACGTTGGCGCGGGGAACTCTGACCTCTCCGTCGGGCGTCGTGACCGTGACGGAATCTGCGTCGCGTCCCACGAGGATGCCGCGGACGCTTGTTGCGCCGTTCTCGGCGCGGAAGAGCTTGAGCTCGACCTCAACGCCCGCCATCAGAGCGTAGTGCTCGTCGGTGACGAGGACGCGCTCGACTCCGGGAGAGGAGACCTCGAGGTAATAGGAGTCCTCGATGGGATCGGCTTCGTCGAGGATCGGGTCGATCGCTCTGGTCATTCTTTCGCAGTCGTCGATCGAGATGCCCTCGTCCGAGTCGATGGTGACGCGGAGGTACATGTCTGCGCCTTCTCTGACGTATTCGACGTTCCAGAGCTTGTAGCCGAGCTCGTCTGCGGTGGGCTCGATGAGCTCCCAGACGACGCCGGCGGTGTTTTTCTTTCCGTAAGGATTCATGCTTTCTCCTTTTTGCGTTTTCATAAACAAGAGAGTGGACGCACGCCCACTCTCTAAACTAACGATCTTAACTTACTGTATTATTGTACCACCGAAAAAACAAAAAAGCAAGGGCTTTTGAAATATTTTTTCGGCAAACGCCGCATTTCTTTGAAATTCTGACGGGTTTTGCCCCTCTTACCGCTCCGCCCGGCTCCGTAGCTCGCGGAGAATGCCGCGACATTCCCGCCGCAATCGGCGCAGTCTGTGCATCAAATGAGCCACTTCAGTCGGTAATCTCCTCTATCCACTGGCGGCTTTGCCGCCTATGCC
>JAKSPW010000048.1 GCA_024404435.1 Clostridia bacterium
CATTATTATTCAACGCTCAACGCTCAACGCTCAACGCTCAATGCTCAATGCTCTTGCTCTTATTCATCACCGCCGTGACGGCGATGACGACAACGACGGTGAGTATCGTTTCGGGGATCATGTAGATAGCATTATAGACGACGGAATACATCCATTTGCCGTAGCGGAAGACCATGTTCGACGGGTCCTCCTCCCACGCCTTCGTGAGGTCGTACCAGACTGCCGCGCCCGATATGACGTGGAGACCGTAGCGGAAGACCATTCCGACGAGCGCACCGAGTCCGGCTCTCGCGCAGAGAGTCCTTTTCGTGTCGCCTGCAGACGGACGGAAGAAGCCCGAGATGCCGACGGCGGTGTATGCGAGCAGATAGTCGAACAGAAGCACGCACACGAAGCTGACGGCTCCCGAGACGTACGAGAAGTTTTCAAGGCCGAGCAGAAGCTTGACCACCGAGAAGACTCCCGCCGAGAAGAATCCCCATCCCGCACCGTTCCTCTGCGCGGCGATCACGAGAGGGACCATGCTGCACAGAGTCACCGAGCCTCCGAACGGAAGCGGGACCTTCACGAGACTCAGGACGAACGCAAGTGCCACGAGCACCGCGCATTCACATAAAGTCAGAGTTTTGTTTTTCATTTTTTCCTTTCCGGAGCGAAAAAAACGCCTCACGGTATCCGTGAGGCGAGTAATTTTTCTTTGCTCCCTACGCCGGTATTATCCGTATCAGGTTAAGGGTTCGCTTTCGCATCTCAGCCGCTTTCGCAGCACCCCTGCACGCTTTGTATTATATCACCGTGAGACCTCTCTGTCAAGAGTCCGCGGCGATAATCTTTTCAAGAAATCTTTGGAAAATTATCGCGACCTGCGCTCTCGTGGCAACGTCGTCGGGCTTCAGCCACAGACTGCCGTCACGGCTTCCCTCGCCGGCGATGAGTCCGTTTGCGACTGCCCACGTCATGGCGTCCGCCGCCCATTCGGGGACTTCGTCCGCGTCGGCAAAGACGACGGCTTCCGTCTCTCCTCCGAGCGCGATCCCGTAAACGTCTGAGAAGCGCTTCAGCAGAGTCGCGAGCTGCGCTCTCGTCACCGCGCTGTTCGGGCTGAACGTGTCGGGTGACGTGCCGTTGACGAGTCCGAGCGAGTACGCCCACATCACGTCGGAGTAGAACCATTTATTCTCGGTCACGTCGGAGAAAACGGTCTGCGGCTCTTCCGCAGGCTCATCCGTTTCGGCTCCGGTTCCGGTCTCGTCCGTGACGCCGGTGGTGCCGATATCGGGGATCTTCGGCTCCGCGATCGGGTCTTCTCCGTCGGCTCCGGGGACGACGCCGCCGAAATACACGTCGGAAATGCGGCTCAGCACTGTCACGAACATCGCACGCGTCATGCTGCCCGACGGGCTGAAGCTCGTGTCGGACACGCCGCCCATCAGTCCGGCGTCAAGTGCGAAGTCGATGCCGTCGTGCGCCCAGTTCGTCGCGGGAGGCATATCGGTGAACCGAAGTCCGGGGCACCCCGCTCCGCGGCTGCACATCGCTCCGCCCTTCGATTCGGCAACGAGAGTGTACTCCGTGTTCTCAAGGCTGACGGTGAACGGATGTCTGTCGACGACGTAGTAGCCTTTTTCGTTCTCGGCGGAGATCATGTAGTAATAATTTCCCGTCTTCAGGGAGTTGAAAACGACGTAGATGTCTGACACACCGAGGTTTCCGACGAGGTTTCCGCAGGTGAGCTTTTTGCCCGTGACAAGATTACCGTCCGCGTCGTAAACGCCTGCGGTCACGCTCTTTATCCTCGACGCATATGAGACGACGGCTCCGTATACGGTCATCGGCGTGCCGAACTTCACGTTGTCGGGCACGTTATAGTAATACCCGAAAATCCCGGGAGTATTCGAGGTCGTCCCACCTGCGTAATCCTGCCAGAACACGTTGATCGCGTAATAGATGCGCAGTCCGTAGCCGACCTTCGTGCATCTCTCGAACTCGTCCGCCCAGAGCGTCGCCGCGCGGCACGCGCCCTCGATGGTGTTCGGGATCTCACGCATCAGCTCCGAGACGCGCCTCTCGGAGTTTTCGAGTTCCCATTTGAGATAAGCGAGCTGACCCTTCGCCGTCTTATAGTCGAATTTGTTTTCTTTACACCACTTCATCAGCGACTCGTAACGCGGACCGTTCCACATCACGAGGCCGTAGCTGTACTTGTCGTTCACGTCCATGGCGCCCCTGTCGGGGATGAAGTTCGACTCGATCATGATGTTGCCCATGATCCCGGCGGCGGCAGCGGGGCAGAAGCCCATTTCTTCCGTGAAAAATTTATACGTTTCGGCCATTACTTCGTCTGCTTCCGTGTCGGCGGCTGCGACGGGCAGTGACAGAAGAAGTGCGATCGCACACAAAACCGAGATGATTTTTACTTTCATGTTGTTCCTCATTGCGCCGCGGAGCGGCGGTGGGTGCTTTTTGCGGGTTTCGGACATTTTTATGTATATATATTACCACAAAAATCGGCAAACGTCTACAATAAACCCGATTTTTCTCGTCCGAAAACCGTCTGACGGGCAAAAAAACGGTAAACGGGTGAATAAATCAGCTATCGCGGACATAAAATATGAACGTCGGGGAGGCTGACCACGCCGGGGCGTCCCCGCCGTCCCCCGAAAGGGCGTTTATTTCGTTTTTTCGGGGGACGATTGGTTTTTTTCGTTCACGGAAATTTAACATTTGAAAAGGCAAAAATGCATATTTTTTTGTTTGTTTTTGCGCGGGAGGGACAAAAAATCTACATTTAGACAGCAATAAAATATCGCGCGAGGGCACCGGGAAGTGAAAAACAGGCGAGTTTTCAACAGGCAAAAACATTGAAAATATCGAAAAGTCGCTGCGAAACCCTTGATTTTATTGACTTCTCACCGCTTTTTCAATGCCCGTATTGAAAAAGGGTGTTGAAAACTCCGCGTTATGGCCGATCTTTTTTCGCGAAACGTGCAAAATGCGTCATTTTTGTTAAAAATGCGCAAAAATGATTTATCATTCAACTATATGCGCCGTTTTCATCTGAATATACTGCATATTAACCCCGCGTCCGACTTCGGGACGCTTTTTTTCGTGCCGGATGCGGTCGGTCGGGCGCATTATACGAATACTATTGACTTTTCCGTGCGTTTTGTGGTACAATACGTGTAAGAATGCCGCGCCGATGCGGGGCAGCGTATATGTAAATCAACGTCACAAGTTTGACCGCCCTGCGGGGAAACGGAGATCAGTAAAACATATGAAGAAAATTATTTACGTTATCATAGCGATCCTGCTCATCATACCGACGATCGTAGCCATAAAGAGCTACAACGACGCGAAGAACGCTCCCGCAGATGCGAGGACGATCACGTCGGTCACCATTATCGACATGAACGGGGACAAGTACGTCCTCGAGAAAAAGGAAGACGATGACGTGGCGGCGAGGATGATACAGTTCTTCCTCGAGACGAACGCCAACGCGACAGAGATCGTCGGCCTCCCCGAGACGGTCGTCGGAACGGATTTTTACAGCGTGACGCTTTCGACTCCCGTAAAGGGTGACACGTATCAGTATTATTTCTCCACCGACGCGACGCTCTGCTACGCCGTGACGCCCGAAGGCGATACGCTTCAGCTTGCTCCCGGAAACGCGGGCGCATTCCTCGAATCGACTTACGCGGAATCCGTTTACGGCACGACTCAGCCCGTGATGACTGTGTCGGGCGAATTCACTCCCGCGCCGTACACGGCAGTGTGGAATTTCAAGGCTAACTCCGGCGCGTTCGCAGAGGCGGACACGTCGAGATATACGTCCGACGAGGCGTATGAATTCGACATCTCCGGCGGACTCTCCGTCGGCTTCGACCTCGTTCCCGACCTCTGCAACGTAAAGGTCACGGATACGGACGGCACGGTGCTTCTCGAGGACACCTCGGACAAGCTCGCCGACGTCCGCGTCGAAAAGGAAACGAAGGTCACGGTCGAGGTCCGCGCAAAGTGGTATGAGGACGCTCAGAGAAGCTACTTCGGAGAGAGAGCGTACAAGTTCGACGCGAAGCTCACTCCCGCCGCTTCGTTCAGCGTACTGAAGACGAGCGTTGACGCGGGCAAGTTCATCTCCGTCGCGGTCAAGAACGCCCCCGATCTTTCGAAGCTTTCGTTTACTTCCGAGCCCGATCTTAAGACGACGGCTCCCGTCTTCTTCAACGAGGGTGAATACGCCTACGCGTTCCTCGCCATCCCGAACGACGCGTCCGGCGATTACAAGCTGAATTTCTCGTACGGCGGAACGACGCAGGAGATAGCGCTCAAGGTCAACCCGCTCGAATTCTACACCGGCGGCTACGCCGAGATCCCCGCTTCCGACGACATGATCGCGACCTGCTTCAGCGAGACTGCTCTCGCTGAGCTCGACACGCTTGCCGAGAGCCTCGTTTCAAAGACCTCCGGCACGCGCCTCTATAACGGTTACTTCGACGGATATCTCGCAGAGGCGGGCAGCGGCGCGACGATTGTCCGCGGATACGGCGCCAACGTCCATCTGAACGGCAATCCCGCAACGACTTATTCAAACAGCGGCGTCGACTTCCTGATCTATGAAGGCGGCTCCGTCACGGCGATGAACGCGGGCACGGTCGTTTACGCGGGTGAGACTGCGTTCACCGGCAAGGTGGTCGTCATCGAGCACGGCTACGGTCTCAAGACGTGGTACTGGAACCTCGGTGAGGTCTCGGTCAAGGAGGGCGACACCGTCGCACTCGGCGACACGGTCGGCACGGCAGGACTTACGGGACTCAATTCCGGCTTGTCGGGCGCGCACGTCGCAATGTCGGTCGGAGCGGACTTCGTCTGCTCGTACGACTCGTGGGCAGACGGAGACGGCGGCATCCTGATGCAGGGCGTATACGAAATAAAATAACGGAAAACGGATGTGACCTCCGAAGGCCGGGACCGGTCATCGGAGGTCACAGTTTCATATGATGTAAAAAAAGCCTTGGAGTGGAAAATGATAAAAACAAGTGATTTTCGCGGCAGGACCGTCGCGCTCATCGGCGCGGGCGTGTCGAACGTGCCGCTCATCGGTTTTCTGAAAGAGCTCGGAGCCGTCGTGACGCTCCGCGAGAAAAAGAGCGAAGAGGAGCTCGGCGACAGAGCGCGGGAGATAAAGGAAAAGGGCGCACGGCTCATCACGGGTGAAGGATACCTCGAAGAGCTCTCCGAGGACGTGATAATCCGCTCGCCCGGGATAAGGCCCGACATCCCCGAATTTGCGGCGGCGGCTGCCCGCGGTGCTCTCATCACCTGCGAAATGGAGCTTTTCGCGGGAAACGCACCGTGCCCCGTCTACGCCGTCACGGGAAGCGACGGCAAGTCGACGACAACGACGATACTGTCGATGCTGCTTTCCCCCGAGGGAAAGTCGTATCTCGGCGGCAACATCGGCGAGCCGCTGTTCCACAAGGTGACGGGAATGACCGAAAAGGACGCGGCGGCGGTCGAGCTGTCGAGCTTCCAGCTCATGACGATGGACGCTCCGTTCGCGTCGTCGGTCATCACGAACGTCACGCCGAATCACCTCAATTGGCACACGGGCATGGACGAATACGAGGCGGCGAAGTGCAACATCCTGCGTCACACGGGACGCGCCGTCTTAAACTTCGACGACGAAAGATGCCGCGCGATCGGCGAGAAGCTCATTTCCGAGGGCAAAAACGTCGCGTGGTTCTCGCTTTCGCCTCTCGAACCCGTCGGAGTCGCCCTTGCCGCATGGTTCGACGGCGAAAAGGTGTATATTTACGAAGCCGGCGAGACGAGAGTTCTCATGGACAGAAGCGAGATCGTGCTTCCCGGACGCCACAACGTCGCGAACTACATGGCGGCGAGCCTTGCGGCGTGGGGACTCACGAGCGAAGAAAAAATAAGAAAGGTCGCCTCGACTTTCGGCGGCGTGAAGCACAGGCTTCAGCTCATCGCCGAGGCGGACGGCGTGAGATACTACAACAGCTCGATAGACTCGTCTCCCACGAGAACGGCGGCGGCGATCTCGGCGCTTTACGACACGGCGCCCGAGAGACGCGTGCATATAATCTGCGGCGGCTACGACAAGAAGATCCCGTTTGCGCCGCTCGCGGACGCGCTTTACACGAGCCGCAACGTCGCTACCGTGACGCTCACGGGAGCGACGGCGGGGCTGATCCTCGACGCGCTTGAAAAGTCGGATATGAAGAACGACAGTCTGAAGATCGCGACCGTTCCCGATTTCGACGGTGCGGTGAAATACGCGGCGGGAAACGCCCGCCACGGCGACAGCGTACTCCTTTCTCCCGCGTGCGCATCGTTCGACGCGTTCCCGAATTTCGAGGTGCGCGGCGAGAGATTCGTGCAGGTAGTCAAAGAAATAATCGGAGGATAATATGCTTTCCGTTACTTATTCGGCGGCTTTGTACGGCATTGACGCGTTCATGGTCGCGATCGAGTGCAACGCGTACAGAAGCCTGCCCGACTTCGAGATCGTCGGTCTTCCCGACCTGTCGGTCAAGGAGTCGAAGGAGAGGATACTGACCGCCGCGGGCAACTCGGGGATACGCTTTCCCGACATGAACGTGACGGTGAACCTCGCGCCCGCCGACAGAAAAAAAGAAGGCTCGGCGCTTGACCTCGGAATACTCGTTTCTCTGTGTCACGCAAGCGGGATCATTCCCGAGAGCGTCGACGTGCGCGGTATGTGCTTCGTCGGCGAGCTTTCGTTCACGGGCGACGTGAGGCGCGTGAGAGGTGCCCTGAACATGGCTCTCTCTGCGGGAAGCAAGGGAATAAAAGAGATATTCGTGCCGCGCGGAAATCTGACGGAAGCGTCGGCAGCCGCCGGAAACGGAGTGAAAATTTACGGTGTCTCGTCGGTCGCGGAGCTCGTTTCCCACATGAGAGGGGAATCGAAGATCGCGCCCGTGACGGAGCCGCCGGAGGAATATGAAGACGACATGCGCCTCGTGTACGGCGATTTTTCGCAGATAAAGGGGCAGTCCAAGGCGCGCCGTGCGGTCGAGATCGCGGCTGCGGGCGGGCACAATATCCTGCTCGTGGGACCTCCCGGATCGGGTAAGTCGATGATAGCAAAGCGCATCCCGACGATCCTTCCGAGGATGACGTACGCGGAGGCGATAGACACGACGAAGGTGCACTCCGTCTCGGGTCTCGTCGATCCCGAGCGCGGGATCGTCGCTCACCGCCCGTTCAGGGCACCGCACCACTCGCTGTCGACGGCGGCGCTCGTGGGAGGCGGCAAGATCCCGATGCCGGGCGAGATATCGCTCGCGCACAACGGAGTTTTGTTCCTCGACGAATTTCCCGAGTTCAATAAACAGGCGATGGAGGCGCTCCGCGCTCCGCTCGAGGACTCGGAGGTGACGATCACCCGCGCCGCGGGCAGAGTCACGTTCCCGTCGGCGTTCATGATGGTCTGCGCGATGAATCCGTGCCGCTGCGGCTATTTCGGGAGCAGGAGAGGGAAATGCACCTGCACGCCGAACGACGTGAAAAGCTATCTTTCAAAGCTGAGCGGGCCGATGCTCGACAGAATTGACATTCAGGTCGAAATGCCGGAGCTTGAGTTCGCGGAGCTGTCGGACGCGGAGCCGGGCGAGCCGTCCGAGGCGATCAGAGCCCGCGTCGAGGCGGCGCGTGAGCTCTCCCGCGAGAGATTCCGCCTCGCGGGCAGGGAAGACTTCGCGCTGCTCTCCAACGCGAAGATGAATACGGACGATATCCGCGACTTCTGCGCGCTCGACGAGGCTTCCATGCGCGTGATGGAGTCGGCGTTCCGGAAAATGAATCTGTCGGCTCGTGCCTACGACCGCATCCTGCGCGTCGCGAGAACGATCGCGGACATCGAATACGTCGCCGCGGGCGGCGACGTGCATAAACCGAAAAAAGGCGAGATCCTCGGCGGCCCCATCGGCACCGCCCACATCATGGAAGCCGTCCAGATGCGCTCGCTGGACAAGTATTTTAAGAATTGAATGGAAGAATAAAAATTATGCGGGGGAAACCTTTTTTGAAAAAAAGGGTTTCCCCCGCACCCCTTTCCAAAAAACTTTGAAGGATTTTTTATTACAGTCGAGGACATAGAAAAAGTCATCCGAGTTACGGACAAAAAGGCGGGAGATGTGCGTCATTTGTCGGTAGGGGTCGGCGCCTTCGACGACCCGTCCGTGTGTCTAAAT
>JAKSPW010000049.1 GCA_024404435.1 Clostridia bacterium
CGGAAGCGATATATTTGCTTTGCAAAAAGCGATATGTCTGCCTGCGGCAGACGTTTTTTCCTTTTCCCGCCAGGGAAGGCAAATTAAAAACTTCTTTCCCAAAAGTTTTTGGGAAAGAGGTCAAGGAGGAAACCCTTTTTTCAAAAAGGGTTTCCTCCTTGCGCGTTTCAGTCATCAAAATCATCCACGGGGCCCATTTTGCGGAAGGGAATGGGCTCGAAGTCCGGGATCTTCTTATAGAGAGGAGCGTCCTCTCTGATGGTGTAGTCCCTGCCCTCGAAATCGACGAATCCCGGGTCGTCGTCCGTGATATAGTTCGTGTCGAGGCAGGTCGCCGTCTCCTCGCCGTTGTCGAGCTTGAACGGGCGCGCCGCGCGGACTATCACGTTGTTTTCATAGTTGTTGCACCACGGCGTGCGGAGTCTTCTCTCCGCCCAGCCGGACTTGACGACGTAGTTCGGGTCCTTCTTGTCCTCGAAATACTGATCGACTGCCTCGCAGTAGTCGCGGTAGGTCGGGTTTCTGCCCATGTACTTTTCCGTTCTCTTGTCGAGAGAAGCACCGAGTATGCCGGGCGCGAGGGAGTTCCAGTTCGAGTCGAACAGCCAGTAGGTGATGTCTCCGCCGAAGGCGAAATAACCCGCGTCGATACTGACATTATTGTAGTAGCAGTGCTCGCCGCCGTTGTGGTGGTTGTAGCCTCTGCCGCCGGAATGCCAGCTTCCGTCCTCGTTGTATCCGTTGCCGACGACGATGTTGCCGTACGCGTACATTCCGCGCGAGAGGTCGTCGAAGTAGATGCCGTAGTCGTTTTCTCTGAAGTCAAAGAAATAGTTGTATCTGTAATGGTTCGCGCAGGACGAGCATCCGCCGCCCGCGACGTAGATCATGCCCGAGTCGTGAGTCTCGGTGTCACCGCCCTCGACGACGTTGTACTCGATGATGCCCTCGTTGTGGCCGCCGTCGCCGATCGTCGTGTTGTGCAGGTAGTTGTGCGAGAAGACGTTGCCGCAGCCTCCCGTCGAGGTGGCGTGTCTGTTGTGCGGATTCACGATCACGAGGTTCTGCGCAAAGTGGTTCGCCGGGATGAGGTTCACTCTGTCGCCGCCGAGAACGACCACGGCGTAGCCCGTGAAGTGCTCGATCTTCGAGGCGATGGCTCCGCAGAGCTTGCCTCCCTTTATGTCGACGGAGCCCTTGCTTCTTCCCTCTCCGAGGCTGCACGTGCCCGTGACGTGGCATCTCTGGATGAGGACCTCTTCGCTGTCCTCGACTGTGAACGCGCCGCCGATGCATCTGCCCGCGTCGATACCGTCGAGGATGACTTTTTTCGCGCCTTTTACCTCGAAAATATTGCAGGGAGCCGCCGCGAAGCGGATGTCGTCCGAGTCCTCAAGCGCCTTCGGCGGCCAGAGGTAGAGTTTTCCGTCATTGCGGTCGAGATACCACTCGCCCGGAACGTCGAGCTCCTCGAAAACGTTTCTGAAGAAGTAAGTGTTGTTGTCGCCCGGCTTTACGGGAGCGTTTCTCTCAAAGGATCCGAAGCCGCGGATCGTCTTGTTCTCGCGGTCGAACGCCTGTATCTTGACGGTATATCTGTTCCACTCGTAGCAGAGCGCGCCGTGGATGTGGATCTGGTCGTTCCATTCCCAGCCGAGGCACTTTTCGTCCTCCATGCCGATCTCCCAGTCGCCGCGTCTCTCGCCGTCCTCGAATCCCGTGTGGACGATCCTTTCACCCACGTTGATGAGAGGCTCGCCGTCGTTCGGATATCTCGCGAGGGTGAGGAGCACGCTGTTCATGAAGAGGTGAGCGCTTTTCACTTCGCCGAACTCCGTGATGCCGAAGGCCTTCACGTCGGCAACGAGCACGTTCTCCCTTGCCTCGGGAGTCAGACGTGCGAGCATCTTTTCGTCGGTGAGCTTTCGGAACGCGGAAGCGGGGATCTTTTTCGCCGCAGAGATCATCGGGACCTCGCCCTTTTCCGCCGTGACGATGAGCGGGCTCTTTTCCGTGCCGGAATGCTCCGCACCGATCTTCACGGGAGAGTCGATCTCATACGAGCCGCCGCGCAGAACGATCTTCGCGCCGCCCTTGCCTGCGGCCTTGTCAAGTGCCGCGCCGAGTGTCGCGATCGGGGCATCCTTCGTGCCCGCCGCCGCGTCGTCGCCGTCCTCCGCAACGTAGAGCGTCACGGGATTTGCGAAAGCGTCGACGTTATAGGGCCTCACTACCGTGATCTCGTCGGGAAGCTCCGCTTTTGCGGCGAAGAATCTGTCCCTGACTCCCCCGTCCTCGGTGCGTCTCGCCTTTATCGGCGGATACTCCTTCGGCATGTTGAGCTCGATCCTGAACGTGTCCGTCGTGACCTCGCGCATCCTTCTTTCCGTATACTTCTTCATTATCATGACCCGTCCTTTCGGAAATTATTGTCTGTTACGAAAATTATACAATAAACTCTCCGCCATTTCAATAAATAATCGAAAAAAGCTTCCGCGCGGGGCACACTTTCTCTTGCAAAAAACGGCTCTTTATGATAAAATGAAAGAAATGAAGACTTGCGGAGGTATCTGTATGGAAATTAAGAAAATCGAAAACGGAAACGAGCTGAAGCTCGCCGTTGCGGGAAGGCTCGACACCACGAGCGCGCCCGAGCTCGAAGCCGAGATCGCGTCGATGCCCGACGTGACCGACTCTCTCGTGCTTGATTTTTCTGAGCTTGAATATATTTCGTCGGCGGGGCTGCGCGTCCTGCTCGCCGCGCAGAAAAAGATGAACGTGAAGGGAAAAATGACCCTCACGGGCGTGAACGAGGACGTAATGGACGTTTTCGAGATCACGGGCTTCTCCGACATCCTCACGATCGAATGAACCGAAGCCGCTTATCAAAAATCTTCTGCGCCGTCGGCATCCTTCTGCTCTGCTCCCTGTTCCTCGCCTCGTGCGGCAGATCGGATGCGGGCACGGCTCCCGACACTGCGGGGGCAGCGGAGGAAGCTCCGCTTCTGAGCGAAGAGGAAGTGAAAAAAGGAAAGATCGCCGTCCAGACGGGCACGTCCTGTGCTCTTATCGCGGAGAAGACCTTTCCCGACGCGACGGTAATGAATTTCTCGACGACTCCGGACTGCCTGACCGCCCTCGGCGGGGGCTCCGTCGACGCGGTCTTCCTGAACGAGACCGTGGCAAACCGCTTCATCAGCGAGCGCGGCGGCGGATTCGTGTGCCTTGCCACCGCATTCGGAAACGAGTGCGAGGGCTTCGTCTTCCCGAAAACGGATGACGGCAGGGCGCTGAAGACAGAATTCAACGAATTTCTCGGAAAGCTGTCGGAATCGGGCGAGCTCAAAGAGCTCATTGACACATGGCTCGACGACAGCATCGACAAGGACGGCTTCGTGCCGGAGCTGCCGGACTCCGGTGAAAACGGCACGCTCACGCTCGCGACGGAGGGCTCGTACTACCCGTTCTCGTATTTCGTCGGGAACAGGATATCGGGGCTTGACATCGTGCTCGCCGCGGATTTCTGCAGAGAGTACGGCTACGGGCTCAAGGTGAGCGACATGCTCTTCGACGGTCTGATCCCGAGCATCGCATCCGGAAAGTGCGACTTCGCCGGAAGCGGCATCACCATCACCGACGAAAGGCGCGAATCGGTCGACTTCTCCGACGTCGTTTCGAGCGACGCGCTCGTGCTGCTCGTGAAATCGGACGGCGCGGGAAAGCAGGCGGGCTTCATTGAGTCCGTGACCGAAAGCGTCAGAAAGACCTTCATCCGCGAGGGCAGATGGAAAATGATCCTCGACGGTGTCGAAACGACGGTGTTCATCTCGCTGCTCTCGGCGGCGATCGGCACCGTGCTCGGCTTCGGCATCTGCATGCTCAGGCGCACGAAGAGCCGCGCGGCGCACGCCGTCACGTCGGTTTACATAAGCGTCCTTCAGGGGACGCCGCTCGTCGTGCTCCTCATGATACTGTTCTACGTCGTGTTTGCTAAAAGCAGCATTTCGGGAGTGTGGGTGGCGATCATCGCGTTCGCGCTGAACTTCGCCGCGTACGTCTCCGAGATGATCCGCACGGGCATCGACTCCGTCGACCGCGGTCAGACGGAAGCCGCGCTCGCGCTCGGATACACGAGATCGGCGGCATTCTTTAAGATCGTGATGCCGCAGGCGGCGATCCGTTTCCTGCCCGTTTACAAAGGAGAGTTCATCTCGCTCGTGAAGATGACCTCCGTCGTCGGGTACATCGCCGTGCAGGATCTCACGAAGGTGAGCGACATCATCAGAAGCCGCACCTACGAGGCGTTCTTCCCGCTTATCGCAACGGCCGTCATTTACTTTACGATCTCGTGGCTTCTCACGCTTCTTTTGAAGTTCATCGAGAAAAAGACGGCTCCCGACCGCAAAAAGCGCGTCGTGAAAGGAGTGGTGACGGAATGATCTCGATCAGACATCTGAGAAAAGAATACGAAGAAGCGACACCGCTCCTCGACGTTAACGCGGAAATCGAAAAAGGAGAGGTCATTTCCGTGATCGGGCCTTCCGGCACGGGAAAATCGACGCTCCTCAGGTGCATCAACGCGCTTGAGAGCCCGACCTCGGGACAGATACTCATCGACGGCGAGGACATAACCGATAAAAACTGCAAAAAGCACCTCCTCCGCCGCAAGATGGGCATGGTCTTCCAGAGCTTCAACCTGTTCGCACATCTCAACGTGATCGAAAACGTCATGAAGGCTCCCGTCGATCTGCTCGGCAAATCGCGGCAGGAGGCGTACGACCGCGGCATGGAGCTTCTCCGCACGGTCGGTCTCGCCGACAAGGCGACGGCCTTCCCCGACGAGCTCTCGGGCGGTCAGAAGCAAAGAGTCGCGATAGCGCGCACGCTCGCGACGGACCCCGAGATCGTGCTCTTCGACGAGCCTACCTCGGCACTCGACCCGACGATGGTCGGAGAAGTGCTCGCGGTCATCAAGTCGCTCGCGAAAGAGGGACTCACCATGATGATCGTCACTCATGAGATGAAGTTCGCCCGCGACGTGTCGACGAGAGTTTTCTACATGGACGAGGGTGAGATCTACGAGGACGGAACGCCCGAGCAGGTCTTCGATCATCCCGTCCGCGAGAAAACGAGGCAGTTCATCCGCCGCCTCAAGGTGTTCGAGGAATCCATCACCTCGCATGGCTTCGACTTCCTCGCAGTCAACACCCGCCTCGAGGAATTCGGCAGACGTCACCTCGTACCGCAGAAGACGGTCAGGTGCGCCGAGACCGTGTTCGAGGAGCTGTGCGTGCAGACTCTTCTCCCGCTGTCGGACGGAGAGCCGGATATCCGCATGACGCTTGAATATTCCGAGGAAAACGAAAGTGCCGACATGAGGATCTCGTACGGCGGAAGGAGCTTCGCCTCCCTCGGTGAAGCTGACCCGCTGTCGGCGGCGCTCATCGGCAACTCGGCGACGGAGATCGCGTTCCGGGAGACCGGAAGCGCGGAATATCCGCACGAGATAACACTAAAACTGAAATAATCACGCTCCGCGTGTAAAAAAGAAAGGCAAGAATCATGAAAACGATCAAAGATAAGGAAATACTCGTCGCAGCCGACATCGCCGGCTTCGCACTCAAGGAAGCGATCGTCGCTCACCTGAAGGAAAAGGGCTGGAAGATCACCGACATCGGCGTCCGCGACGCTGACGACCCGAATCCCGAAATGTTCCACCGCATCGGCCTCAAGGTCGGCGCGAAGATCGCCGAAAGAGAGTTCGAGAGAGCGCTCATCTTCTGCGGCACCGGCATGGGCATCCACATCGCGGCAAGCAAGTGCCCGCACGTCCACGCGGCTGTCGTCGAGAGCCCCCATTCCGCGCTCCGCGCGATCACGGGCAACAACGTGAACGTCCTCGCAATGGGCGGTCACTACATCGGTCACAATCTCGGTATCGAGATCGCAGACCTCTTCCTCGAGCACAACATGGGCGACGGCTACGAGTGGTGGCCGAACTTCTACGAGTTCCACAAGCTCGCTTACGACGAGCTCGAGGCATTCGACTACGAGGAGTTCAAGAAGAACGGATTTGAGCTGAAGCACCTCGGCGAAGTCGATCTCCCCGGCTGCGCAAAACCGAGCGACGTAAAGTAAACGCCATTATGTGGGCTCTGCCCACACCCGCCCTCCTTTTTGTAAAAAGGAGGGGCGAAAAACTTTGAAAAAGATAAGAAACACATTTTATTAAAGTTTTTGTCCGCTTTTTTCAAAAAGTCGCGGGGAGTCGCACGCGCTTGTCGGTGCGGCTCCCCACCCTCCTTGCCCAAAAAAGGAGGGGCGAAAAACTTTTGATAATTTTTCTGTTTGCCGGAGATTATTATGAATGAACTTCTTGAAAACGCCGAGGTAAGGGATTACCACGGCTTCGAGCACAGAGTATTCGAGCTGAACGGCCACGAGGCCGACGTCATCCTCCCGAAGGAGGCCAACGGATACTGGATCTGGAGAGCCGAATTCCTCGGCGCGTTCGACACCGTCGACGTCGAGATGGTACGCCGCGGCTACACGCTCGTCTACTACGCGATCTGCGACATGTACGGCAGCCCCGAGGCGGTACGCCTCATGAAGGGCTTTTTCGACTTCTGCACGGAGGAGCTCGGACTTTACAAAAAGACCGTCCTCTTCGGCTTCAGCCGCGGCGGACTTTACTCCGCGAACTTCGCGCTGAAGTATCCCGACTGCGTCTCGGTGCTCTACCTTGACGCGCCCGTGCTCGACCTTAAGAGCTGGCCGGGCGGACTCGGTGTCGGACTCGGCGCGGAGCGCTGCTTCAACGAATGCATGGAGCAGCTCGGGCTCGACCGCTCGACGATACTCGCGTACAGACGCAATCCCGTCGACAGGATCGGCGAGCTCATCGAAAACAGAACTCCCGTCGCGCTCGTCGCGGGGGACGCCGACCTTGACGTTCCGCTCCGCGAGAACGGAGCGCACCTCGCAGAGGCTTACGCGGAGACGGACGTTCCGCTCCTCTATATCGTGAAGCCGGGCTGCGCGCATCATCCGCACAGCGTCGAGGACCCGACGGCAGTCGCCGATTTCATTGAAAAATATTCGAAGGAATGACAAGTTTGAAAGCGGCGCGAACCTGAGTCGCAGGTGAGCTGCTTTCAAACCCCATTTGTGCCTTTTGCCGCGAAAGGCGGCGGCAAATTCATAGAATCCTCTCAAATGCTAAGAAAGGCATGGTCATAAAAATGAAAAAAATCATTATCCTGACTCTCGCGCTTTGTCTCGTCCTCACCTCGTGCTCTCTGTTCAGAGGTGAAGGCGACACCGGCACGACGGCTCCCGAAACGAAAGAGCCTTACGTCACTTACCTCGTCGTCCGCCCTGCGGATACCGAGCCCGAGACGACGGCGGCGGCACCGTCGGAGCCCGGCACGGTCGGCTTCTACAACGACGAGTACGGCACCGGTGTTTACGAGCGGGTCGACACCTATACCGCGCCGTGGATCGCCGGCACGGATATCGTCGTTTTCGGCGTGATCCCGTCGACGGCCCCGACGCTCGAGACCTATTCCTACAAGCAGCTGTGGCAGGATGAGGCCGTCAAGGTGAAGGAAGACGGGCTCGTGAAGATGCACTTCACGCTCCGCTACACGCTGGTAAGCGGCGAAGAAGTCGTTTGCCCGATCGGCGGCCCCGCCGACGCGGAGGCTCTGAACGACGGACATCTCGAGATATACCTTTACGACGACGTACATCAGCCGGACGGCGCGTGGTACTCGCACGTGACGGAGTACGACCTGAACGATGAGACGGTATTCTCGTCGATCAAGGTCACCGCGGGCGAAATGATCGACGAGGTCACCTCGATCGAGCTCGACGTATACTCGGGCATGAGCGAGACGGAAGCACCGACAACGGTAAAGTTCGTCAGAGGATAAGGTGGGCGGCATGGCACAGAAGAACAAGGTGGAATTCACGGTCAGACTCGACGAGACGATGTACCGCAAGCTGCTCGGCGCGGCGGAAAGAGAGCACTGCAACTTGAACAATCATCTGCTGAAGCTCATCCGCACGAACGTTGAGTACAGCGAGCGCATCCACGGCAAGATCGACGTCTCGAAATATCCTCTCCCCGAGGAAGAAGAAAAATAAAAAAACCCGCCTTGCGGGACTTGTTCTTAAGGACAGTTTCATAGCACAAGTACCGCTTT
>JAKSPW010000005.1 GCA_024404435.1 Clostridia bacterium
CCGAGAGAGAGCACCGTGCCGTCGGTAAGGTTCCGGAACACGGGATTTATAAAAGGCTGACCTATCATCCAAAAAGAGGTCAGAAGTCTCGGAGCGCGGGTAACGTGGCGACCGATGAAAACGAGCACGGAAGTGCGAAGCATCTGCCAGAGCTTCCACGCCTTGTTTTCGGGATTTATGCCGCACTTTTTTCTGAGCTTGTCATACGGCCCCTCAAGCAGGAACGACAACGTGATGATGGCTCCGTTCCACACGCCGAAAAAGACGTAGCGGAGATTCGCGCCGTGCCAGATACCGATGACGAAATATACGATGAAGGTAGCGACGGATGCAGGTATCAGCTTACCGAGCTTGCCGCCGATATGAGAACGCGTCCATTTGCCGAGCTTTGAGAACGGTTTTGAGAGAGACAGCGGATAGAAGAGATAGTCTCTCATCCACGTTCCGAGAGTGATGTGCCAGCGACGCCAATAGTCTGCAAGAGACGTGGCAAAGATCGGTCGCTTGAAGTTTTCGGCAAGGTGTATGCCGAACATCTCGGCGACACCGCAGGTGATATCGATACCGCCGGAAAAGTCGCAGTAAAGCTGTATGCAGTAGAAGATCACGCCGACGGCGATGATGCTTCCGCTTCGTTCGAAATACGTAGAAAATACGCTCGAAACGATGACTCCCGCGCGCTCCGCGATGACGAGCTTTTTGAAGTATCCCCACATGGCGCGCTGGATGCCGTATTTGAGGTTGTCCGCGCTGAAGGAGCGGGGCTCGGTCAGCTGAGGCGCAAGATCGTGGTGACGTGAGATCGGTCCCTGCACCATCTGCGGGAAGAACGACAGGAACAGAAAATACTTGAAGAAGTTTCGCTCGACGGGGTATTTTCCTCTGTAACAGTCAACGACGTAGCCGATGGACTGAAATATGAAGAACGAGATCCCGAGCGGGAGCACGAATTCAACGGGCTTTACGGGCAGTCCGATAAGGTCGACGGTAAAGCTCCAGTATTTGAGAAAAAAGAGTACGAGAAAATTGACTGTCACCGTGACGGCGACGGCCATCTTCTTTTTCTTTTTTATTTTTGCCTTATCTCCGTCACGTCCGTTGAGCCATGCAAGCAAAAGCCCCGCAGCATACGTCGTTGCCGTCGTGAAGAGCAGATATACTATCGCCTTTACGCCTCCGCAGAGGTAAAAGACGATGTTTGCCGCGAGGAGGGCCGTCCACTGCCATCTTTTCGGAAAAAGATAGTAAACGGCGAGTGTCACGAGGACAAAGGCGAGAAAGGTCCACGATGTGAATGACATCTCAGTTTTCCTTGCTGTTTATCAGTTCGAGCATTGCCTCAGCCGAGTTGAAGTTTTCGGGAAGAAGATCGTCTACGTTCAGCTCGACGTTGAACACGTCGTTAATCTCGCTGACGATGGCGACGATGTCGAGAGACTCGAGGATCTCGTCGTCGATCAGAGCGGTCTCCGAAGTAAAGTCTACGTCAGGTCTTACACCCGACAGGATTTCAAGTAATTTTTCCACTGCTATGGTCCTTTCATTTTATAAGCACCGACGACGTCCAGCCGTCGGGCAGGTATCCGTTTTTTTCGTATGTTTTTTCAGCCGCCGTGTTTCCGGAGGTCACCCAGACGCGGCTTTTTTTATTCTCGGTCTTTGACAGGAAAGATGCGATAAGACGGCTCGCCGTTCCCTGCTTTCTGACTGAGGGAGAGACGGCAAGGTGACGGATCTCCGTCGTTTTTCCGTCTGCGAAATGGAGCACACCCGTAACGTCCTCCGTAACGAGCAGCTCACCGTTCCTGATTATTCCGTCAAGCTCCGTGTCGGTCGGCAGGCACCCGGTCAGCGGGTCGAAGCATTCTGCGAGAAGCGCTTGTATTTTAACGGCGTCGCAAGGCTCGGCGAGACGAACGCCGTCAGATTCTACGATTTCGGACGTCTTTCTGCAAAGGCGGACTCTGTCGAATTTATGAGAAAATCCCGATCCCGCGAAAAGCGGAACGAGTTCAGCCACTCTTTTGTCTATCTGTCTGTAAGCGATCTCGGTGACGATCGGACGGTCAAGTTCAAGGTCCGGTATCTTCGCCGAGTGCAGGTAAAAGTTCAGTCTGAAATGGCTGCCGCGGTCGTGAAGGATGAGAAGTCCGTTCTCCGTCTTTTCCGCGTACAATCTGCCGTCGGAGATCTCACGACCGTACGTTTCCGCATCCGTGAACGCGTTGGTCAGCACTCCCGCGTGAAGCTCTGCCGACGTGAGAGCGGTCAGCTCCCCGTACGTTTCAATTCTTTTCACTGAAATACTCTTTTCTGATCGATACGCGGTCGATCTTTCCGTTTGCGTTGTACGGCATCGTTTTTCTGCATACGCAGGCATTCGGCATCATGTATCTCGGAAGGCGGGTGCCGAGCTGTCTGATAAGCTCTCCGTCATCGATGCCGCCTCTGTATTCGCAGACGATCTCATCGTTATCCGCATCGAAGAAGCAGATCGCCTCAAGGACGTCCTTCAGGGAGCTTATCGCAGTTTCGATCTCTCCGAGCTCGATGCGGTAGCCCATGTGCTTCACCTGATCGTCGCGCCTTGCAAGGAAAACGAGATTTCCGTCTTCGTCGAGGCGGGCGAGGTCACCCGTACGGTAGATCCTCTCGGGATAAGACGTGTTGCGCGGATTCTGAACGAATACGCGGTCTGTCTTCTCTTTGTCACCGAAATAGCCGAGAGCGAGTCCCGTGCCTCTGACACAGATCTCTCCGGCTTCTCCGTGCGGTACCTCGTGCAGGTCGTCGTCGAGAAGCATTACCTCCATATTGCGGCACGCCTTGCCGATCGGGATCGTCTCGTCGTCTCTGTATTCCCTCTCTATCGGGAAATACGTGCAGTCGACGGTGACCTCCGTCGGTCCGTACAGATTCGTAAACTTACATTCGGGCAGTGCGCGGCGCCAGATGTTAAGGTGACTCGCCTGAAGCGCCTCACCGCCGAGGATCACTTTATTTATGCTTTTCGGTATTTTTTTGTCGAACATTCCCGAATTTGCGACGAGTCTGAATGCGGACGTCGCCCAGATGAGCGTCGTCACTCGGTTTTCGTCGAGATAATTTGCCAGCAGGATCGGGAACATGAAGAATCTCTGCGGAAGGACGTGCGTCGTCGTGCCGTTTCTGAGTGTCTGATATAAGTCCTTAACCGAAAGATCGAAGTAGAACGGTGCCTGATTTCCGAGCACGTCGTTCTCCGTCACGCCGCAGGTCTCCGCCATCCATTCGGTAAAATCAATGGCACTTCTGTGAGAAATGAGTATTCCCTTCGGAGTTCCGGTGGAGCCGGAGGTGAAAATGCAGTATGCGGGGTCGGAGTCGAGCACGGAAAGCTGTCTCTCTGTCAAAAGCTCAGTGTCGGGCTCCGTGTCGGCTGCTTCTTCAATGCAGAGCACCGGTCTGCCCTCTGCGAGCTCTTCCGTCTTTGCCTTGTCGTGCGCCGAGCAGACGATAAGCGGAGGATCTATCTGCGTGAGCATTGCTTCAAATCGGTCGGACGGCGTTTTTCTGTCGACGGGAACGTAGAAGCATCCCGCCTGAAGCACGGACATGAGTCCGAGCACCGACACGGCCGTTCTGTCGACCATTACGAACACGGGCTTATCGGGTGCTCCGACAAGACGTGCGGCGGCAGTACCGACGGACGCGGAAAGTGAATACAGCTCGGCATAGGTATAAGCCGTCTTTCCGTCGCAGAAAGATACTTTATCAGGCAGACGCCGTGCCGTGTTCCTTAAATAATCAAGCAGATTTCGCTGATACATCGCAGTCTCCAATACGTTTTTCTCGCAAGTGCAATATTTTCACAAATACCGATTTTATATATTATACTGTAATTTTCCGCCGTTTGCAATAGATTTCGCACCGTTTGACAAGAAAAAAGCACCCGCAGGTGCTTTATTTCTTATTCTGTTCTGAGAGCTTCGACGGGATCCTTCTTTGCGGCGATGCCGGACGGGATAAGTCCCGCGATGAACGTGAGGAACATACTGATGAAAACGAGTATGATCGCTCCCGCTACGGGAAGCTGTGCACTCAGCGTGTAAATATCGGTAAGGTAGTGGAGTATAAGGTTGATCGGTATCGTAAGGAGAAGCGACACGCCGATTCCGATGACACCCGCTGCAAAGCCGACGGTGAGCGTTTCGGCGTTGAACACGCGTGAGATGTCCTTCTTCGATGCTCCGATCGCGCGGAGGATACCGATCTCCTTCGTGCGCTCGAGCACGGAGATATAGGTGATGATGCCTATCATTATGGACGAAACGACGAGCGAGATGCCGACGAACGCCATGAGCACGTACGAGATCGCGTTGATGACCGTCGAAATACCCGACATCAGTATCTTGAAGTAGTCGGTGTACTTGATCTGATCGTCTTCCTCTACTCCGTTGTTGTACTTCTCTATCGCATCGGCGATCTTGTCCTTGTCTTCGAAGGTCGAAACGTAAATGCTGATGGACGCGGGATTTTCCTCGTCGACGTAACCGAGAATCCTCAGATTGTCTTCATACGTGGATCTCGAGTACTCGTCCGGCATGAAGTTTTCGTAAATGAATGAATAGTCGTGTTCGGACGACTCGAACATCATCGTGATCTCTTCCGCAGACAAAGTGCCGAGAGTCTTCATGGCCTCTGCTGCGTATCTCTGAACGACTGCCTCCTTCGCGTTCTCGCGGAAGAAGCCCTTAAACTCTTCATCGCTCATGCCGTCGAGATATTCGGCCACGGAGGTCGTATCTGACATTCCCATCTGCTCGGCATAGGTCTTCAGCATCATGCCTTTAAGCTCTTCTCTGCCGTACTGAGCGAGGTATGCGTCTATCGTGTCGGTCACGTATTTGTCGTCGGGTGTCGAAAGGATCTTAAGATATAATTCGTACTTTCCGTTCTCGTCAAGTGCCGAGAAGTAGTCCCTGACGTGCTCCTCTTTTTCTTCTGCCGTCAGCTCGACGGGATTGAGAGGCTTGAACGGGAGTCCCGTGATAACGTCCGTATCCGGATCTGCAAGCTGTTCTTTTACCGCGTCCTTTTCGGGTGCCTTGGATACGGCATAGTCGCAAAGTGCCGCGGTGCAACCGATGGTGCCTGCCGAAAGCGGGCCCGTGGAATCGGGTGTCGGTTTGACGACGCCGACGATCTTTACGGGCGTGCTTCTCTCATTGTTCTCATAGAGGAACTGAAGTCCCGTATCCGTCGTGCTCAGGTCGACGTACGTTCCGTCGGGCTGCTTTTCGAATCTGTCCGCGGATACGATGAGTCTGTACTCGGTACCGATCAGCTCGTCGAAAGTCCAGCGTGTATTGCCTTCGGGAGTAAATTCTTCTCCCGTCATCGACGAGACGATCATTTTGATCATATCCTCGTAAGGCTTCAGACCGAGGGCGTAGAGCGAGAAGTCGCTGACCTCGCAGTCCTCGCTTACGACGAGGATAGCTTCGTTGAAGGCTTCGGGCCATCTGCCGGCAAGAACGTCATACTGACTCGTGATGACGTCGCTGACAAGCTCCCCGTCTTCACCTGCGAGCATTTCCTTCCAAGCTCCGAAGGAGCTCATTGAGTTCCCTGCCGCGGATTCGACGGAAATGCCGAGGTCCTCGTACATATTGAGCATCAGCTCTGCCATGTCGGAGCGCATGATCTTGCCGTTCGGGTCCTTGAAGTAAACGAGAGGAGAAATATCGTAGCCGTATCTGACCTTCATCGCGTACTTAGCGATGTCTTCGGACGAATCGACGTATTTCTTGAAATCGCGCAGGTTATTAGTCTCTCCGTTTGCCATCGCGTCCCACATGTCGCGCATGACCTCGCGTGAATAAACGTAGCCCTCTTCCTTTACGCTGTCGTGAGCTTCCTTCTGCTTTCCCATAAAGCCCGCAAGGGTACTGAGTATATCGGACTTTGCGGTGATCGTCAGCGGATAGCTCGACAGCGTATCGTTCTGCACCTGATCTATATATGCGTTGACGCCCGTCGAAACGGAGAGGATGAGCGCGATGCCGATGATGCCGATGGAGCCTGCGAACGCGGTGAGGAAGGTCCTCGTCTTCTTCGTCATCAGGTTATTGAGCGAGAGAGAAAGCGCGGTGAAAAAGCTCATCGAGTTCTTTTCTTTTCTTGCCTTTTTTATCTGCTTCGTGTCGGAAACGGCTTCAGTCGGTTCGGGATCGTACGGATCGCTGTCGCTCTGCACCTTTCCGTCGAGCACGCGGATAATTCTCGTGGAATACGTCTCGGCGAGCTCCGGGTTGTGAGTGACCATGATGACGAGTCTGTCCTTTGCGACCTCGCGCAGGATATCCATTATCTGTACGCTCGTCTCCGAGTCAAGAGCACCCGTCGGCTCGTCTGCGAGGAGGATATCGGGATCGTTCACGAGTGCGCGCGCGATGGCGACTCTCTGCATCTGACCGCCCGACATCTGATTCGGCTTTTTCTTTATCTGTCCGCCGAGTCCGACCTTTTCGAGTGCTTCAACGGCCCTGCGGCGTCGCTCAGAGCCCGAAACGCCCGAGAGCGTCAGAGCAAGCTCAACGTTTGAGAGCACCGTCTGATGCGGGATGAGGTTATAGCTCTGAAAGACGAAGCCTACGGAGTGGTTTCTGTATACGTCGAAATCCGCGTCCGTATATTCCTTCGTGCTTCTGCCGTTTATGACGAGGTCTCCGTCCGTATAGTGGTCGAGACCGCCGATTATATTGAGAAGCGTCGTCTTGCCGCAGCCGGACGGACCGAGCACCGACACGAATTCGCTCTTCCTGAACGCAACGGAAATACCGTTCAGAGCGTTTACGGTCTCGTCGCCCGTCACGTACGTTTTTACTATGTTTCTGAGTTCAAGCATTCGGCTGATTCCTTTCTGAAGGGATGGATGTAACTATACTATTATACATCATTTTTCTGAAAAAAAGCTGATGATAATGTGAATTGTTCAAGAAAAATATCGGGAACACGGTGTGTTCCCGACGTATTCAGTGTGCCGTGCGGTATCTTTCGAGCCAGATGAGTCCGAGCTCGAAGGCATCGTAAAATCCGCTCTTCATGTCCTGCTTCACAATTCTCTCGTGATCGGGCAGATTCTTGTCAGTCTTGACGATCTGTATGATGATCTTATCGGGCACCTGTTTCCCGTCCTCTTCCTTCATGGTCATGATGTTCATCTGAAGGACGCATTCATCATCCATACTGCCGTAGCATATCATATTGCCTTCTCTTACGAGAGGAAGTCCCTTATAAGTGAGGAATTCACCGTCAACGGTGGATATCATCTCGAAATCCTTAGCTTCAGCCATATTTCCTTCCTTCTTTCCTTACCGATTTCAATTATAGGTATATTGTACTATATTTGATGCGGTTTGTCAAGGAGAGCGGAAAAATACTTATTCTCTTGTCAGGGTATATACGACGTCTCTCAGAAAACGGACCTCGCGCATTTCGTTGAATGCTCCGAAGCTCACTCTCACCGAGCCGTTCTCTCCCGTTCCGAGAGTCCGGTGAGCGAGAGGCGAGCAATGAAAGCCACACCTCACGCAGATCCCAACACGGTCGAGTTTTTCTCCGACCCCGGACGGCGGCATCCCGTCGATATTGAAGCTGACCGTGCTGCCCGTACAGGACGGAGCGAAGACTCTGACTTTTTTCATCGACAAAAGCTCGTCGGTAAGACCGGCGGCAAGCTCACGCTCGCGGCACGATATAACGGACAAGCCCGTTTTCATCAGCCACTTCATTCCCGCGTCGAGCCCTGCGGCGAGGGAAGCCGACTGCGTGCCCGCCTCAAGTCTCTCGGGCAGAAGCTCCGGCATCTCCCTCTCAAGCGAGTTGATTCCCGTGCCGCCTTCAAGAAGCGGTGAAAGCTGTCTGTCGCCTCGCAGGATCAAAAGTCCCGTGCCCTGCGGGCCGTAAAGTCCCTTATGCCCTGCCGTGCAGATCGCATCCGCCCCCGACGAGGTAAGATCGACGGCACGGTGTCCCGAGCTCTGCGAAGCGTCAACAACGAATGCTATCCCTTTCTTCCGGCACAGCGCGCCGATCTTTTCTATCGGAAGCGTGATCCCGCAGACGTTCGAGGTATGGCAGGCAACGACAAGGC
Organism: Clostridia bacterium; assembly: GCA_024404435.1. Lineage (GTDB taxonomy): Bacteria > Bacillota > Clostridia > Oscillospirales > CAG-272 > RUG11130. The sequence goes on from JAKSPW010000005.1 coordinate 8,138, forward strand.
TCGTGTTCTGCCTGATCTTCGATTTTATATCGCGGATAACAGCCTCGGCCGAGCCGAAGTGAGAGCCGTATACGTCAAAGGTCACGTTCATTTTTCCGAGAGCCGTGACGGGACGGAGCACGGAATTGTGTTCAAGGTCGGAGATCAGAACGTGCGAGCCGTCGGTGGCAAAGCTCTTTATCGCAAGGTTCAGCGCGTGAGTCGCGTTATGGGTAAATATCACGTTCTCGGGCTCGCAGCCGAAAAGCATTCCCGCAGTCTCACGCATTGAGTAGAGACATTCCGACGCCGCGGCGGAGAGCTTGTGTGAGCCGCGTCCGGCGCTCCCTCCGCAGTATCTCATCACTCTGTCGGTCTCGGTATAAACGCACTCCGGCTTCGGCCACGTCGTTGCGGCATTGTCAAGATAGATCATTTTACGGTCGCGGCGTGAGTCAGTGTCCTCCGATCACGTCGCCGTACGTGACGTGCCTGCTGTCAAGCACGTTTTTTGCCGCGTCAACGTCACGGCACGGAAGCGATATGCCGAAGGCACAGCCCCTGCCCGTGAACGACGGATCGACAGATACCTTTTCGCAGGATATGCCGGCACTTTTCAAAAGGCGGAGGGACTTTTCGGCATAGGTCGCCGAACGCATGGCGATTATGCATCCCACAGTCGCGTTTCCTTTCTTGTTTTTCTTCGGGCAGTTCCCCGCCCAATTTCATATTATGCCGTACCGTGCCCCGCCGTTCTGCAAAAAAATAACCGACTTCCGTCGGTTATTCGTTGTCAATTTCAAGAAAGGCTTTTATCACGGCGATCGCTCCGTCGACTCCCGATTTCGAGGAGTTGATGATCAGATCGTATCCGTCTGCCTTGCCCCATTTCTTTCCCGTGTAATAATTATAATAGTTCGCGCGGCGTCTGTCTGTCTTGACGACTCTGTCCTTCGCTTTCGACTCGCTGATCTCACTTCTTTCGGCGACCGTTTTTACGCGGTCGTCAAAATCAGCCGTGATGAAGACGTGAGCGACGTCGGGCTTATCCTCGAGAACGTAATCGGCGCATCTGCCGACGATCACTGCTCCCTCGCCCGAATTGTATACGTCCTTTATGATATTCGACTGATAGATATACAGCTTGTCGTTCAGCGGAACGTTGATACTGTCAACTCCGTGAGCGTAAAGAGACGAGCCGAGCGCAAGCGTGTAAAGCAGACTGTTCGCCGCCTTTTCGTCGGCGGAATCAAGGACCTCGCGGCTGTAACCGCTCTGTTCCGCCGCCATGGAAATGAGATCGCGGTCATAATACTTCACACCGAGCTCCTCAGCAAGCTTCCTGCCGATCTCGCGTCCGCGGCTTCCGTACTGTCTCGCAATGGTGACTATTCGCTTCTTCATGTTCATTTCCGTCCTTTCTTTTGTCTCTGTGATAATTATATCACATTTTTCCCGTCTTGTATACGGAAATAAATGCGTCAATGCGTTTTTTTGCGTTTTTCTCGTAACATTCTGTTGATTTGCCCGCCGATTCATGATAGAATAAACAAAAAAAGAGCGGGAGGAAATCATGGTAAACACGTTTGATATAACCGGCTTCGGAGCCGTACCTGACGGCAAAACCGACTGCACGGCGGCAGTTCAGAAGGCGCTTGACTCGGCATCGACCTGCATGGGGACCGTTATCGTACCGCCCGGAGTATATAAGGTCGGTCATCTGAAGATGAAAGGTCAGGGCGTGTCCATTGTCGGTACCGCCGCGTGGACTTACAGAAGCGACGGTGCGAGCATCTTCTCACTGAACGACGCGGAGACCGACTGCATGATAGACGTAAGCGGCGCTTTCGGCGCTTCGATCACGGGAATGTCACTTGCCGGAGAAAAGCTCGGAGAGAACGTCCACGGTGTCAAGCTGTGGTGGCCCGAGTACAACGGAGGTGCCGAGGAGGACTGTCCGACCATCGACAACTGCCGCATCGGTAACTTCTCGGGCGACGGAGTCCACTTCGAGCACGTCTGGTGCTTCTCCGTCCGCCATTCGATGCTTCACAACAACGTCGGCTGCGGGCTCTACATCGACGGCTGGGACGGTTTCCTTGTCGACAACTGGTTCTCGTGCAACATGAACGGCGGCATCCTCGGAGGCCCGATAGCGGCGTCTGTCACGGCGACCGGCAACAGAGTCGAATGGAACCACCGCGGAGGCTTTGTTTTACCGTGCGCAAACAGCTTCAACGTGACGGGCAACTTCTTCGACCGCTCCTTCGGTCCCGCCCTGCAGTTCGGAGGACGTGACGGCAAGACCGCTTCCCTTATCACGGTCACCGGAAACATCTTCCGCAGGAGCGGCGCAAGGGACAATCAGAGCGACACCTTCGAACACCCCGATATGAACAGCCATCTCGCAATGTACAACTGTCGGGATGCCGTTGTTACCGGAAACTCCATGGCCACCGGAAAGCACGACGGAGGAGGCGGCGCACTCTCTCCCGATTACTCGTTCATCATAGAAAACTGCACCGACTCGATTTTCAAGGACAACGTGATGTCGAAGGCGGCACTCGTCGAAAACGTGATCCTGAGAGGCGACGACTCAACGCTGATTATCGGCGAAAACATCGGCAGGCTCGATACGCTGAATTAAACAAAAAACTCCGGTTTTTCCGGAGCTTTTTTATTGTTGAGGTCTGACGACGACGGACTGTTTTCCGAGGTCGGCAAACGCCGCTTCGCAGTCGCTTTTCGGGTAAGAGACGATGCCTCTCGACTCGTACGGATCGGCAAAGAAGTATCTGTTTTCACTGTATCCGACGAGGACGAGACAGTGCTCGTTTTCGGGATAGTAATAGCTGCCGTATCTGTCGTAATAGAGGACTTCGTAATAGTCCGTCACCCTCTCCATATCGATCGTCGCCCAGACGATGACGGGAATGCCTTCGTCGATATATTCCGTGAGAGAAGCAAGCTCCGTGCCCGTCGTGTCGTACACGCCGAGCTCTCCGCCGACGACGTATCCGAGTGCCTCCGCGATAACGGGAGAATAGCAGCCGAGTCCGTCGTCCTCGTTTGTCGGGTCTCCGGCGTACATCTCATACGGATCGGGGCCGATTATGAGTCCTCCCGGAAATTCCGTGTCGAGCGTCTCGCAGGCAAGATAATCGTTCACGAAATCAAGCGGCTTCATTCTGATGCCCCAATAGTTGAGGACCATCGAAGCGGAGACTGCTTCGCAGCCGTTGGGCAGGAATTTTTCCTGAGATATATACGGCACGTCGAGCAGCACGGCAGGCTCATCTTCGGGCTCCGCCGTCGCTGTCTCCGTTTCCGTCACGACTGTCGCCGCGGGCTTCGTTTCAAGCGTTTCACTCTCCGGTGCCGCCGTGCCGCCGCCGCATGCGGTGAGCAGGAGCAAAAACAGGAAAAGTGAGATCACAGCCTTAAATTTCATAAATCACCTTTAATAAATGATCCCCGCGTGACGCGGGGATCGGGTCAAAGATCTTCACGAATGGACTTAACGATGCACATCATCTTGTCGTGCTTATCCTCAATGTCTGCAACGAGCTTGAACTGAGTGCGTGCGCGGACAAGGTTATGATCTGCATAATGAGTCTTGAAGTACGTGTCTCCGTTCAGATAGTCGGCAAGGAAACGCGAGCCGCATTCAAGAGTCATGAGCTTGACGGAGAACGGCAGGAGTTCGAGTTCTCTCTTCGTGATGGACGGAAGAGTTTCGAGGAAGCCTCTCGTGAAGTACTCGAATTTCTCAAGATCGAACCAGATCTTGTCGAGATCCTTTTCGTCTTCCGCTCCGCTCGATCCGCCGAAACGGAGTGCGTCGCCGAAGTCGTAAAGAAGCGAGCCGGGCATAACGGTATCGAGGTCGATAACGCATACTCCCTCTCCGGTCTTTTCGTCGAGAAGAACGTTGTTGAGCTTTGTGTCGTTATGAGTAACGCGGAGCGGAATGATGCCCGCAGCCATGTCGTCTACGATGACGGAAGCGTCAGCCTCGCGGTCGAGCACGAACTTTATCTCATCCTGAACGTACTTTGCTCTGCCTGCCCTGTCTTCCTCAACTGCCTTTTTGAAGTCCTCATAGCGGGACTTCGTGTTGTGGAAGTTCACGATGACCTCGTGAAGGCTGTCAGCCGGATAGTCGGCGAGAAGATTCTGGAAGTTGCCGAATGCGCGGGCCGCGTGGTAAAGCTGCATCGGGTTTTCGACGATATCGTAGGACACCGCACCGTCGATGAAGAGATACATGCGGTAGTAGCTGTCCTCGTCTGCCTTGTAATACGGCTTGCCGTCGATCGTGTTGACGATCGTCAGCGTTTCGCGGTCGGGGTTTCCGCCTGCCTCGATGATCTTCGTTCTGAGGTGATCGGTAACGCCCTTGATGTTCTCCATGACCGCGACCGGATCGTGGAAGACGTTTTTGTTGATTTTCTGAAGTATGTATCCGGGCTTTGCCTCAACACGGTACGTGTCGTTTATATGTCCGTTGCCGTAAGCACTCGGATTTACGTGAACGTCGAAATGCTTTAAAATGTTCTGAAGATTCTGATCCATAACGTTGTCGGCGCCGCAGCGCCATCCTCCGTGAAATAACACTGTTTTTTATGGTTTGTGATCGGTATTTGTACCGCATACCGACATATTATACCACATATTGAGGAAAATTGCAAATACTTTTTTATATCTTGTTTATATCAGTTTATGGCGATGCCGGGAATCATGACACCAACGCCCGATCCCGTGATGACGAGCGTGTGCTCTCCCGCGGTAAGACCGGGGATATCAGTCCATCTCAGGGTCTGACCGTACGTTTCGAGGTGAACGGGTTCTCCGCCGTCGATGCTGTACTCGATATAAGAAGGATCGACGGTACTGCCGTAGCAGATATAGCAATGCCCGAACTCGGCTTTAAGCGTCAGCGAGCCTCCCTTGCCGGAATACGTCCAGCCGTCACTCATCCGGCTCTTTGCGGAGCCTTCGTTCCAGCCGTCTGCCGTAATACGGCTGTCGCCGCTCGTGACGAGATCGAGTCCGACGAATCTCGCCTCTGTGAGAGTTTCCTCGGGAACGGGCTTCACCGTCAGATCGCCGGGCTCTGCGGCGTCGATCTTTGCAATGGCATCATAGAGGAAGTTTTCTATCATGTCGGAGTAGACCTGATATCCCCATATGTTGGGATGGATCGTGTCCGCGGAGAAGTGTTCCCACTCGATGACGTGCTCTCCGAAGCAGTAGATCATCGCGTCCGCAATGCTGACCATGGGAATGCCGTAATAATAGCCTATCGGACTGTGCAGATCCTGGCATGCTCTCGAGTCGACTCCTCCCGAGCTGAACAGCATGATGACCGCCGGCTCGTTTTCCGACATGAGCGCCGATCTCACGAGGCATTCGTAGCTTTCCTGATATTTAGGTGTAGATTCGTCGTTGACGGAGAATTCAACGAATATGATGTCGGGATCGTGTGAGAGGATATCGTCGCCGAGCCTGATGTTGCCGAGCTCGGACGGAGTTCCGCCTATACCGGCGTTGACGTAGTTCACCGTGATGTCCGGGAACCTCTTTTCAAACCAATAGTGGATGATCTTGGCGTAGCATTCGTAAGACGACGCGCCCGCACCCTCCGTGATGGAGCCTCCGATGAACGCAACGGTTATGTCTTCGCCGCCACGCGCCTTTCCTATCGCCTTTGCAAGTCTGCCGAGGTCACCGAAGGACAGCTCGGCGAGTTTCTTCATCTGATCGTAGACGGCGGGATCGATACCGGGATCGAAATCATCGGGATCGACGTAGATCGGAATATCGGTCTTGACGATCATATAACGTGCGGTGTAAGGCTCGGTCTCCTCTCCGGTCACTTTATTCTTAATGGTGATCGTAAGCATGGCGAGAGCCGAGTCACCGTAGAGCAGGTTCGCATATCCCGAGTCGAGAACGGCTTCGAGCTGTTCTTCCGGAATGGTGAGCTCATACGTTTCGGGATCGAGTCCGAGCTTCGGAAGAATATATGAGTTGAAATATTCGTTCGTTACGAGCTTGGACATTCCCGCTTCAAGCTTGACGAGCTTTCCCTGCTTATCGAAGTAATCGGGAAGATGCGTGAGTCTCGAGTGCATCACGTCGCGCGCGTTCTCGAGAGACGCGAAATATCTGACGACGACCGTTGCGAACTGTGCTCTCGTCGTCTTTGATTTCGGAGAGAAGTTGCCTTTTGCGTCACCGCCCATGAGGCCCGTGAGTCTGAGGGCTTCGATGTCCTCCGACGCCCACGAGGGGATCTTATTTTCATCGGCGAATTTGTCCGTAAGAGGCGCGTCGGGCAGATCGATCTCCTTATAATTGAGGTATCTGACGACGAACGCCGCGAGCTCCTGCCTTAAAACGGGAGCATTGGGCTTGAAAGTCCCGTCGGGGTATCCGCCTGCGATACCGCATCCGACGCCCCATCCGAGATAGTCCGCGTACCATGCGTTTTTCGGTACGTCCGTGAATTTGAGAAGCGAGCCCTTGCCCGTGATATCGTCTTCCGACAGACGTGCGAGAACGGTGATGAGCTGAACGCGCGTCAGACTGTCGTTCGGCTTGAATCTTCCTTCGGAAACACCCTGCATTATGCCGCGTTCCGCAGACTCGATCACGGCTGAATAAAACCAGTCCTTTTCTCTGACGTCGGTAAAGCTCTGCTCCGCAAAAGCAGTGCCGGCGAGAGATGCCGTCAGCCAGATCGCGATAAGAAAAGACAGTATTTTTTTCATTTTCAGACTCTCCTACGGTATTTAATTTATAGTAATTATATCATCATGAATCCGTTTTGTCAATCTGTGAAGAAAGCAAAAAACAATAACTTGCGTTTGTCTAAAATAAAATACACAATCTATTGTGTGCTTTTTTCAAAAAAAGCGGAAGAAAATCGCACGAACGCCTTGACTTTAACGGTATGATGATATAAAATATGATTGTATGACCGGGTAATAGCCGGAGCATCACATTTTTTCAATCAGGAGGCATATTATGTCATTACCAGTTGCAATTCAGCTGTACTCTCTCAGAGACGAAATGGAAAAGAATTTCATCGGTACGCTCAAGGCAGTAAAGGAAATGGGATACGACGGTGTTGAATTTGCCGGTCTGTATGGCCATACCCCTGCCGAGGTCAAATCTCTTCTCGAGATCCTCGGGCTCAAGCCGGTCTCTGCACACGTTACGAGAGACGAATTCGTCATCGAAGGCGTTGAAAAGACGCTCGACACCTATGAAGCCGTCGGATGCAAGTACGTTGCCATTCCCTACCTCGACAACGCTTTCCGTCCGGGTGGAGACAGACACGAAGAGACCCTCAAGCTCATGAAAGAGATCGCAGCTTCCTGCCGCCGCCGCGGTATGCAGCTTCTCTATCACAACCACAACTTTGAGTTTGACAACAAGATCGACGGTGTCTATATGCTCGAAGTCCTTTATTCGGAATTCACCGCAGAAGAGCTCGCAAGCCAGCTCGACACCTGCTGGGTGAACATCGGCGGTGAGAACCCCGCTGAATACATCAAGAAGTACACAGGCAGAGCGCCCGTCGTTCACCTCAAGGACTTCTACATGACCGGTGCGCTTCCGAAGCACCTCTATGCTCTCATCGGCAAGGATGAGGAAGAGAGCGAGAAGGAAGAGGCTACGTTCGAGTTCAGACCGGTTGGTCACGGACTCCAGAATATGCCCGCTATTCTCGCTTCCTCCATCGAAGCAGGCGCCGAGTGGGTCATCGTCGAACAGGATGATCCTTCCGCAGGCAAGACTCCCATGGAGTGCGCAGCCATCTCCGCGAAGTACCTCAAAGAGGACCTCGCTTGGTAATCAACCCGTGATTTAGACCTCAAAAGGTCAACGTCAGATAAAATCAATTATTGAAAGGCGGACACAATTATGTCAGATGCTGTACTCAGCCAGTTCAAGCAGGAAGTAGTCGAAGAGAAAAAAGGCTTTGACAAGAAGATCAAAGTCGGTATCATCGGCACGGGTTGGATCGCTGAATCCCACATTCAGAGCTACCTCAACCAGCCCGACGTTGAGATCGTAGCAGCCTGCGACCTCATCCCCGGAAAAGCACAGAAGAAGATGGAGCAGTTCGGCGTTAAGAACGTCAGATGCTACCTCTCTCACAAGGAAATGATCGACAACGAGCCCGATCTCGACGTCGTCAGCGTTTGCACCTACAACACACAGCACGCTGTTACAACGATCTATGCTCTCGAGCACGGTCTCCCGGTTCTCCTTGAGAAGCCGTTCACAGTAACAACAGAAGAAGCTGTTGAGATCATGAGAGCTGAAAAGAAGAGCGGAAAGATCGTTTCCGTCGGCTTCCAGCCCCGTTTCGACGGCAATATGCAGATGATCAAGAAGATCGTCGAGTCCGGCGTTCTCGGTGACATCTACTACATCCAGACCGGTGGCGGACGCCGCCGCGGTATTCCGGGAAGCACGTTCATCGAAAAGTCCACCGGCGGTATCGGTGCACTCGGTGACATCGGATGCTACTCCCTCGACATGGTCCTCAACGCTATCGGTTATCCGAAGCCGCTCACAGTCTCCGGTTACATTTCCGACTTCTTCGGAAAGAACCCGAAGTACAACGGCGAAGATGCTAAGAGATTCAGCGTTGACGACTTCGCAGCAGCTTTCGTACGTCTCGAAGGCGGCATCATCCTCGACTTCAGAATCGCATGGGCTATGCACGTTGACACCCCCGGTGACACGATGATCTTCGGTAAGGAAGGCGCACTCCGCATTCCGTCAACAGACTGCTGGAACGGTTCTGTCGGCGGCGAGATGACTCTCTACCACGACATCTGCGGCAAGCAGGCTGAAACAAAGATCCCGCTCGTTCGTTCGTCCGGCGACCTCTTCGACAAGAAGATCCGTTCGTTCCTCGACGCAGCCATGAACGGCGGCAAGGCTCCTGTTCCGACGAGCCAGATCCTGTACAACCAGGCCATCATCGACGGTATCAACAAGAGTGCTGCAGCAGGCAAAGAGATCGAGATCGAGATCCCCGAGATCTGAGTATTCTAAAACAAAAAAAACGGAAAGCTCTGCTTTCCGTTTTTTTATTGAATCACTTCAAGATTATCTCCCTGTCTGTGCCGAACGCCCTGCGGAGCTCCGCCGATTCTGCCTCGGTCATCTCCCTTACCAATACCTCGAGGTGGGCGGAATCAAACATTTTTGTCTTTTTATCGAAATAGTCCTCTCCGAAATAAAGGAAACAGTGAGACGGGACGTCCTTTACTCCGAAATGAAACGATCCCGTCAGGTACCGCTTCTTGTCGGGATATTCGGGGAAATTGATCTCGTATTCGGAATGAAATATGTCGACGAGAGACGTTTTGCTGAGACTCGTTTCTTTTGCCGGAATAAATCCGAGCGCCCTCAGTTTTTTCTTTGCCGAAGCGAACGATTCCTTCGACAGGATTTCGTATAAGGTTTTAATAAGTTCAAACATTTTATTCACCTTCCTTTAAAAAATAAAAAATCCCCCAGATACCGGTTACGGTGTTTGAGGGATTTATGCTCCATCGGAGAGTCGAACTCCGGACACCATGATTAAAAGTCATGTGCTCTACCAACTGAGCTAATGGGGCATCTGCCGTTTGACAGCCTAAATATTCTATCACAAAAGGTCAGGCTTGTCAATAGAGTTTTTTGATTTTTTAATTAAAAATCGGCAGGAAACTTTCGCTTCCCGCCGATATTTCGTTTATATATTTGTGTACGGACATGACTCGAAGACTTCAGCCTCGAGTCCGAGCTCCTCGATTATGTTCGCGAGCGTGAGGCAGACGGGAAATTCGGTGTGATAATGTCCTGCCTCGATCACGACGAAGCCGCGTTCCGCAGCCTCCTCGGCATCGTTATAGCCCGCGTCGCCCGTGATGAGAGCTCCGGCTCCGACGCTTTCGGCGGGGATGATGAAGTCCTTCCCGTCACCGCCGACGACAGCCGCTTTTTCGATCATCGCATTGCCGTACACTCTGACCGATGAGCAGCCGAGTCTTTCCTTGACGAGTCCGGCAAGCTCCTCAGCCTCGATCCCGCCTTCTTCTTCAAAGCTGACGAGTCTTCCGAGTCCAGGCGATTCTGCGTCGCCGAATTTACCGACGGATTCGAGTCCGAGCATCTGAA
>JAKSPW010000050.1 GCA_024404435.1 Clostridia bacterium
CGCCGAAATTGAAAACGGGACGACGTCGGAGGACATGGGACTCGCGGTCGGAGACAGGATCATAAGGATCGGCTCCGTGCGCGTATTCACTGCAAACGACGTTCAGTACGAGATCATGCGGCAGGGAATAAAACCGCTTGATATCACAGTAATGAGAGACGGCGAAAGAATCACTTTTGAGGATATCACTTTTCCGACCGTTACCGAGCAGGGTGCGACCTTTGGGATGAGGGACTTTGCCTTTTCCATAGAAGAAAAGAACTTCGCAAATACGGCAAAGCACGCTTTTGCAAGGTCTTACTCGTCTATCAAGATGGTCTATGATTCTCTTGCGGATCTGATAAAAGGAAGATACGGTGTTGAGAGCGTTTCCGGGCCCGTAGGCGTTACCGAAGCTCTCGGCGAGGCTGCGAAGGAAGGCGGAGCGGACTTTATTTACCTTGCCGCGTTCATAAGCATAAACCTCGGCGTAATGAATCTTCTGCCGTTACCTGCTCTTGACGGAGGACGACTGCTTTTCCAAATAATCGAGCTTATCAGGCGTAAACCCGTATCCAAAAAAATCGAAGGATACGTACACGGTGCAGGGCTTCTCGTTCTGCTTTCACTGATTTTCGTAATAACAGTCAAAGACGTAATACACTTGTTCTGATTCAGCTGCCTGAGGGCGGCTGAAATATTCTGAAAAGGAAATTGAAATGACAAGAAGACAATCAAAAACCGTTCGCATCGGAAAAACGGCAATCGGCGGAAACTGTCCCGTCGCCGTACAGTCGATGACAAACGTTTCTGCACATGATTTCGAAGGAACTCTCGCTCAGCTTCAATCTCTTCAGGACGCGGGGTGCGATATTGCCCGTATAGCAGTACCCGACGAGGATACAGCTCCGGTTTTCGAATATGCCAAAAACGGAGGTATCACGATGCCTCTGGTAGCAGATATCCATTTTGATTATAAGATCGCGCTTGCCGCACTCAGACACGGCGCGGATAAAATAAGGATCAACCCCGGTAATATCGGTGAGGAATGGAAAGTCCGCGAAGTGGCGGAAGCGTGCAAGGCATCGGGCGTTCCGATAAGGATCGGAGTAAACAGCGGCTCGCTCGACAGAAAGCTTCTTGAAAAATACGGCTCTCCGACGGGCGAGGCTATCGCCGAATCGGCGCTTCTGCAGGCGGAAATGCTTGAAAAGTTCGGCTTTTCTGATACTGTTATTTCGATCAAATCTTCAGACGTTCCGAAGATGATAGAGGCATCAAAGATCGTTGCCGCAAACAGTGATTATCCTCTTCACCTCGGCGTTACCGAGGCCGGAGATAAATACAGTGGGATCATTAAGAATTCAGTCGGAATAGGCTCACTGCTGACCGACGGCATCGGCGACACCATCAGGGTCTCCCTGACCGCGGATCCCACGGATGAAGTTAAAGCGGGAATCGAAATACTGCGCTCTGTGGGGCTTTGGGAACGCGGAGGCGTGAATATTATTTCCTGTCCCACATGCGGCAGAACAAAGGTAGATATTATAGATCTCGTCTCAAAGCTTCGTGAGGCGACCTCAGGCATAGATACGCACGGAAAGACTGTTAACGTTGCCGTTATGGGCTGCGTCGTGAACGGTCCCGGAGAGGCGAGAGAAGCCGATTTCGGAGTTGCAGGCGGCGACGGCTTCGGAGTATTCTTCAGGCACGGAGTACCGGACGGCAGAATTGAAGAAGAAAACATAGTGCCTGAACTGATAAATCACATAATCAAGTTTATCGAAGAATAAAAAAGGATTACAAAATGTCAGACGGAAAGAAGACTCTTTACGAGCGATTCGGAAAATTCGACAGAGCATACGAATATAAGAACATATTCGACAACGCTCTCATCGAATCAATGAAGCTCGACCGTGACAATAAAATACTTGAACTGAAGATCTCACTTCCGAAGATCGTGTCGAAGTCGGATATCTACTCGCTCGAGGAATCACTCGCGGCTTTCTACGACCTCAGAGTCGTAAGAATTCTGACGACGTATCCGCCCGAGGAGTTTTCTCCGTCATATATCAGAGACGTTCTCACCGAAGCCTCACGTGTCGGTGCTGTTATCAACGGGTTCTTTTCCGATATGACTCTGAACGTCAGAGACCACGACATTGAGATCTCAATTCCTTTCCTTCAGGGCGGAATCGATCTTCTCGACACGGCAACGACTTCGCAGATCATTTCCGCGATACTGATGAGTGAATTCGGTGAAAGATATAACGTAAATATCGAAAAATCCGAAGACGCATCGGCCCGTTTTGCCGAATTCGAAAAAAGACAGCTTGCCGAGCTCAACAGCCGTTCGCAGAGTATTTACGAGGAAGAGGAGAAGCGAATTGCTTATTCTGTGAAGTCGGAAGAAAAAGAAAAGAAAGAAGAAAACCCGCTCAATCTTAAGAGAGTTGATTCGCTCTTTGAAGGCTCGGATACGGTAAGCGAAGAAAACGGTATTGTGGTATCGGGCAGAATGAAATTCGATATTTCTTCTCCCGAAAACGTCGCGGGACTTGAATTTGTACCGGAAGGTATCGTTCCTCTCCGATCGATAAAGAGTAACGCCAAGAACGTTATCGTGGTCGGCGAGGTCTTTCAGATCACGTCAAAGGAGCTTCGACGCGGTGAAAAGGTCGCCGTCACCATCGGCATCACCGACCTTGACGCATCTCTTTTTCTTAAAACAACGGTAGCAGGAGAAGCCCTTGATGAAGTAATGGGCACATTCAAGGTCGGTAAATCCTATGTCGTCAGAGGAAACATCAGGACGGATAATTTCGACGGCGAACTGTATATGCAGTATTCCGACGCTGCAAAGGTCAAAAGAGTGCTTCGTGAAGATAAGTCCGAAGAAAAAAGAGTCGAGCTTCATCTTCATACCTGCATGTCAGCAATGGACGCGATCAGCAAAGCTGATGAGGTCGTAAAGACTGCCGCAAGATGGGGACATCCCGCAGTTGCCATCACGGATCACGGAAACCTGCAGAATTTCCCGGTAGCGATGCTCACCGCAGAAGGACTTGCAAAGGACGGAAAATTTGCTCCGAAGGTCATTTACGGTCTTGAAGGATACTTCGTCGACGATACCCAGAGAGCCGCTTATAAGGGAGAAGACATCACGTTCGACGATGAATTCGCCGTATTCGATATAGAAACGACGGGCCTTTCAGCCTCAAACTGCAAGATCACGGAGATCGGTGCCGTCATCACCAAAAAAGGTGAGATAACCGAAAAATACGGAACTTTCGTAAATCCCGGTGTACATATTCCCGAGAACATCACGGAATTAACGGGCATAACGGATGAAATGGTCGCCGAAGCGAGACCGATTTCCGAAGTTCTTCCCGAATTTCTTGAGTTCTGCGGCGGCAGAATGCTCGTTGCGCACAACGCATCGTTTGATACAGGGTTCATCCGCTTTGCCGCCGAAGAAAACGGAATCGAATTCACTAATCCTTATCTTGATACGGTTGCAGTATCAAGGTATCTCAATCCCAACGCAAAGAATCACAAGCTCGACACGCTTGCCGAGCTTTACGGACTCGGGGACTTCAATCATCACAGAGCGTCCGACGACGCCGAGATGCTTGCTCTCATCTTCAATAAGATGACGTCACGCCTTAAGGAAGAGGGAATAAGCGATATCTCAAAGCTCAATTACATCATGAGCGAAAAGGCGGACCCGCTAAAACTCAAAACGTATCATCAGATAATTCTCGTAAAAAATCAGGTCGGTCTTAAAAACCTCTATAAGCTCGTTTCCGATTCATACCTTAAGTACTATCGCAGATACCCGAGAATACCGAAAACGAGGCTTCAGGAGCTTCGTGAAGGCCTTATAATAGGCTCTGCCTGCGAGGCAGGAGAACTCTTCAGAGCTCTTGTCGACAAGAAGTCCGAAAGCGAGATACTTGAGATAGCATCCTTCTACGATTATCTTGAGATACAGCCGATATCCAACAACTCATTCATGATCGCCGAGGGTACTGCCGCCGACGAAGAAGAGCTGAGAGATTACAACAGAAAGATAATCGAGATCGGCAAAAAACTCGGTAAACCCGTCGTTGCGACCTGCGACGCGCATTATCTCGATCCGGAGGACGAGATATACAGACGTATCCTTTTGTCGGGTCTCAAATTCAAGGACGCCGACAGAGAGACGAAGCTCTACTACCGCACGACGGAGGAAATGCTTGCGGAATTCGATTATCTCGGCGAAGAAACGGCAAGGGAAGTCGTTATCACGAATCCGAACAAGATTGCAGAGATGATCGAGGAAGTAAGACCGATCCCGAAGGGGAACTATCCTCCTCATATCGACGGAGCCGAAGAAGAACTGACGGAAAAATGCCACGCGCTTGCCAAAGAAATGTACGGCGATCCGCTTCCCGAGGAAGTGTCGTCGAGACTTGAGCGTGAGCTCGGCTCGATTATTTCCAACGGTTATGCGATCATGTACATCATTGCCCGCAAGCTCGTTGAAAACAGCGAATCAAAGGGCTATCAGGTAGGCTCGAGAGGCTCGGTCGGCTCATCCTTTGCCGCAACCATGGCGGGCATCACGCGAGTCAATCCGCTTCCGCCTCATTACAGATGCCTGAAGTGCAGATATTCCGATTTCAAGTCGTTCAAGGAAGAACAGCCGAACGCTAAATCCGGCTTTGACCTTACACCGAAGAAATGCCCGATCTGCGGAGAAGAGATGTACCGCGACGGACACGATATTCCTTTCGAGACGTTCCTCGGATTCTACGGAGACAAGGTTCCCGATATCGACCTGAACTTCTCCGGAGACGTTCAGGGAGACGCTCACAAGTTCACCGAAGTTCTCTTCGGCGCGGGAAAAGCTTTCAAGGCAGGTACCATCGGTACTCTTGCCGCGAAGACAGCATACGGCTTTACGGCTCACTACCTTGAGGATAAGGGAATCTCCGTTTCCCGTGCCGAAATGGAAAGACTTATTGCAGGCTGTGTAGGAGTTAAGAGGACGACCGGCCAGCATCCCGGCGGAATCATCGTCGTTCCCGCAGAGTATGAGGTTTACGATTTCTGCCCCGTACAGCATCCCGCAGACGACCCGGATTCGGATATTATTACAACTCATTTCGAGTTCAAATATCTGCACGATACGATCCTCAAGCTTGACATTCTCGGACACGATATTCCGACGAAATACAAGCGTCTTGAGGAGTATTCGGGTACGAACATCCTCGATGTGCCGATGTCAGATCCCGCGGTTTATAAGCTGTTTACGTCTACTGAACCGATTGGCGTTACTCCGCAGCAGATTAACAGCGAAACGGGAACGATGGGACTTCCCGAATTCGGCACACGATTCATCCGCGGCGTTCTGATGGATGCCCGTCCCGAGAACTTTGCAGACCTTCTTCAGATTTCCGGACTTACCCACGGCACGGGAGTCTGGCTCGGCAACGCCGACGAGCTCATCAAGAGCGGCACTTGCACGATCAAGGACGTTATCGGATGCCGTGACGACATCATGCTGACTCTTATCCATAAGTACGGAATGGATAAGAAGCTCTCGTTCGACATTATGGAAAAAGTCCGTAAGGGCAAGGGACTGTCTCCCGAGCACGAAGGAGCAATGAGAGAGAATAACGTCCCCGACTGGTATATCGACTCCTGCAAGAAGATAAAATACATGTTCCCGAAGGCTCACGCAGCCGCCTACGTCATGGACGCCCTGAGGCTCGCATGGTATAAGATCTACTATCCCGTAGTATTTTACGCCGCATACTTTACCGCGGCTCCCGACGGCTTCGATGCTGAGATCGTCATGGGAGGGAAGGACTTCGTTGCTCCGAAGATCAAGGAGATGACGAAGCCCGGCGTTGATCTTTCTCAGAAGGAAGCCGATCTTCTCGATGCTCTTTATCTCGTCAACGAATACTATCAGAGAGGATATTCGTTCCTGCCCGTTGACTACGAGCACTCGGATGCTCACAAGTTCATTCCGGAAGACGGTAAAATAAGGCTCCCGTTTGATTCGATGTCCGGTGTCGGCTCCGCTGCTGCTGAGAGTATCGTTGCGGCAAGAGAGAGCGGCAAGGTCTTCTCGATCGACGATTTGTCAAGAGAAAGCACCGCGTCGAAAACCGTGATCGAGATGCTTGAAAAGAACAACGTCTTCAGAGGCCTTTCAAAAACAAATCAGCTTTCGATGTTCTGACTTTGATATACGCAGATGCCGGATCCGGCATCTGCGTATACATTTAGTTATATCATGTCAAAATACACAACTATATGTAGAAATATTGTGCATTTTTGAGTAAAAACGCCATCTTGATTTTTATATATTATAATACTATAATATTTTATGTAATAATAATATTTTTCCGCGCGGTTTCAGAACCCGAATATATCGTAAAATTTCGCATAAATGCTGCGCGGCGGCAACAGATTTCAAGTCTGTTTTTTGTTTTTTAATTCTGCCTGAGGAGGACGTCGAGATGAGAGCTCTTGAAGAAAGAATCACCCGCGAGGGCAAAGTGCTCGAAGGTAACGTTCTCAAACTGGGCAGTTTTTTAAATCAGTCTATCGATACGGCTTTTACTGCCGAAATGGCATCTGAAGTCGTTTCTCTTTTTGCAGGCGAAAGGATCACCAAGGTCCTCACCGTTGAATCGAGCGGCATCGCTTTCGGCTTTGCAATTGCAGAAAAACTCGGTGTTCCGCTTGTATTTGCAAAGAAGTCTCACGCCTCGAATCAGAGCGGAGACGTTCTCTCGGCAAAGATCCATTCATACACCCACGGGAACGACTATACCGCAACTGTCGGAGCAGAGTATCTGAGCGCCGGCGACAGCGTCCTGATCGCAGACGACTTCCTTGCGACCGGAGAGGCTCTTCACGGCCTCATGAAGATCATCGAACTTGCGGGTGCATCTCTCGCAGGCTGTGCGATCCAGGTGGAAAAGAGCTTCCAGAACGGCGGAGACGAACTGCGCCGTGCCGGAGTCCACGTAGAATCCCTCGCAATAATTGACTCTATGTCCCCCGAGGAAGGGGTCAGATTCCGTCCATAAGCATCATTGCATCCTTATGGACTTTTGATTTTTGTATGTAAAATTTTTTACATAAATATTTTTTAGCCGAAAGGCAAGGAGAAACAAAATGAAAAAGATTATCGCTCTTCTCATGGTAGCTCTTATGCTGCTCAGCTTTGCTGCATGCGGTAAAGCAGGCGACGATGCATCTGACGGTCTCAGCGAGACTCCCATCGATGCTGTTGAGCTCAAGGCTGATTTCGAAGTGCCGGATGATTTCAAAATCGGTTTCATCTTCCTGCATGACGAAAAGTCTACGTACGACCTTAACTTCATGAACGGTGTTGCTGAAGTTAAAGAAATTCTCGGTCTTTCCGACGATCAGGTTCTCATGAGATACCCGATCGACGAGAGTTCTGAGTGCACGGACGCTGCTGAGTACCTCGCAGAGCAGGGATGCAGCATCGTATTTGCTGACTCCTTCGGTCACGAGCCCTTCATCAGCGAAGTAGCTGCTAAGTATCCGGACGTTCAGTTCTGCCATGCAACGGGTACAACTGCTCACACCGCAGGTCTTGACAACTTCCACAACGCATTTGCTTCCATCTACGAAGGCAGATACCTCGCAGGTATCGCTGCAGGTCTCAAGCTCAATGAGATGATCGACAACGGCGACATCAAGGCTGAAGATGCTGTTATCGGCTACGTCGGCGCATTCCCGTACGCAGAAGTTAAGTCCGGTTACACTTCCTTCTTCCTCGGCGCAAGAAGCGTTTGCCCGAGCGCTACGATGAAGGTCAACTTCACGAACTCCTGGTTCGACGTTGATAAGGAACGTCAGAATGCTCTCGCTCTCATCAACGACGGCTGCGTTCTTATCAGCCAGCACGCTGACTCCATGGGTGCTCCCTCCGCTTGCGAAGAAAAGGGTATCCCGGACGTTTCCTACAACGGAAGCACGTTTGACGACTGCCCCGAAACGTTCATCGTTTCCTCCAGAATCAACTGGGCTCCTTACTACCTGCACATCATCGACTGCGTCATCAACGGTAAGGATATCGAAGCTGACTGGTGCGGCGGTATCAAAGAAGGTTCTGTAGTTCTTACAGGCATCAA
>JAKSPW010000051.1 GCA_024404435.1 Clostridia bacterium
CTTCGACGTAAAGTTTCTCCTGTCGAAGGACGAGAACGAGACGATCGCGCTGAAGGTCGGCGGGGCGCAGAGCTATTGCAGATTCCGCACGACTGACGGATACCGTATAGTCTCGGTGCTTCCCGAATCGGAGGCGCTTCAGCTCCGCAACATCGCTCTGTACGTGAACTCGTTCATGGAGATCCTCGTCTTTGCCATCATGTTCGCGCTTATTTACCTTCTCATCAAGAATGTGGTCGTCGACAGGATCAAGGACGTCAACACTTCCCTCTCGAAGATCACGGAGGGTGATCTCGGAGAAGTCGTAGACGTGCGTACGAACGAGGAGTTTTCCACTCTGTCGGACGACATCAACACAACGGTCGATACTCTGAAAAAATATATCTCGGAGGCATCTGCAAGGATAGACAAGGAGCTTGAGCTTGCGAAGAACATACAGAGCTCCGCGCTTCCGAACGTCTTTCCCGCCTTTCCGAAGAGACACGACTTTGATATTTTCGCCCTGATGGACCCCGCAAAGGAGGTCGGCGGCGATTTCTACGACTTCTACATCACGAATTCCGACACGCTCAACTTCCTCGTGGCCGACGTTTCCGGCAAGGGTATTCCCGCCGCGATGTTCATGATGAGAGCGAAGACGGAGCTCAAGAGCCTCACCGAAAGCGATCTGCCCCTGAATGAAGTCTTCACGGCAAGCAACCGCGCTCTATGCGAGGGCAACGACGCGGGGATGTTCGTTACCGCATGGCAGGGCGGGCTCGACCTGACTACCGGTAAGATCATCTTTGCAAACGCGGGTCACAACCCGCCGCTCGTGCGTCACGCCGACGGTAAGTACGAATATCTGCGTTCAAAGGCCGGCTTCGTGCTTGCGGGCATGGAGGGCGTTTCATACAAGGCGCAGGAGCTTGATCTCGTGCCCGGTGACGTTGTTTTCCTCTACACTGACGGAGTCACGGAGGCGACTAACGGCGACAAGAAGCTTTACGGCGAGGATAGACTGCTTGAAGCGATAAATTCGAGAGAATTTGACGACATGAAAGAACTGTGCGAGTTCATAAAGTCCGACGTCGACGCATTCGTCGGAGACGCGCCTCAGTTCGACGATATCACGATGGTGGCACTCAGATTCATCGGCACGCCTCCCGCGCCGTCCGTCACCGTGGAAAACGCCGATATCTCAGACATACCGAAGGTGACCGAATTCATCGAATCGGAGCTTGAAAAGATCGGCTGTCCGATGAAGACGACGACCCGGATAAGCATAGCGATCGACGAGCTCTTCAGCAACATCGTGAAATACGGTTATCCGAAAGAAAAAGGCCCCGTGACGGTCGAGATAGTCGAGCGTGAGGATCCGCACAGAGTATATATCAAGTTCACCGACGAGGGCATCCCGTACAATCCGCTTACCAAAGAGGATCCCGACGTCACACTCTCAGCCGAGGAAAGGAATATCGGCGGGCTCGGCATCTTCATGGTAAAGAAGACCATGGACGACATGAAATACAGATACGAAAACGGCAAAAACATGCTGACAATAATGAAAAAGCTTTAAGCAGAAAGGAAAACAATGAAAAGATTTACCCGCATTTCGGCGCTGTTGCTTGCGCTGATACTCTCACTCTCGTTTGTCGGATGCTCGTTCATGCCGACGGGAGAGACGACGCGTGAGCACTTCGAGACGGTCTCCGTGGACACTTCGGAGGAAACGAAGAAAGAAACCGAAGCTCCCGAGAGCACACCCGTGACCGAAACAGAGCCGGAAACCGAAATGCAGACAGAAAAAGAAACCGAGCCTGCTCCGGCGATTGATGAGGACGGCATATACACGTCAAAGGACGACGTCGCGCTTTACATCTACACCTACGGCAAGCTTCCCTCCAACTTCATCACGAAAAAAGAAGCCGAGAAGCTCGGCTGGTCCGGCGGCGGGCTTGACAGATACGCAAAGAACAAGTGCATCGGCGGCAGTAATTTCGGCAACTACGAAGGAATCCTTCCCAAAAAGAAAGGCAGAACCTACACGGAATGCGATATCGACACGCTTAACAAAAGCTCCCGCGGAGCAAAGCGCATCGTGTTCTCGAACGACGGACTGATCTACTACACCGACGACCACTACGAAACGTTTGAGCTTCTCTACGGAGAGGAATGAAAGGACTAATAATGAAACGCAAATACTATTCGATAGACGCTTCCCTTTTCACCTCAAAGGAAGAAGTCCACAATGTATTGAAGAAGGTTTTTGAAGGAAGCGAGTACTACGGCTCGAACCTCGACGCACTTCACGACGTGCTGACCTCCGTCTGCCGCGACGTGAAAATATCGCTGCGCGGGCTTGAAGACTCCCGTCAGTTCATCGGCGAATACGCGGACGGCATCAGACAGGTCTTTGAGGATTCAGCCGCCGAAAACAAACACATAAAGCTTAAGATAAAATAAAAAAAAGGCTTGCATCTGCAAGCCTTTTTTTATTTCTTATTCAGCTTCCGTCGAAGCAGACGTGTCATCGGTAACGATGTCAATGCTTCCGGCAGCCTCGGTTTCGACGTTCTTCACACCGTCGCCGGTGTCAACGTTATTGATGCCGCCGATCTCCTGATGCTTCTTCTGGCAGGTCTTGCAAAGAGCCGTTGCGTTCTCTGCAAACGCCTGCTCGACCGTGCCGGTATGGATCTCATCAGACTTGGCATTGTTAAGGTGATAGCAGTCGGAATCGATGTGATACTTATGTACGGTACTGCCGTTAACCGTCCAGAACACCGGCGTATCGCCGAGAGCGTTCTGAGCCGCCTGAAGCTGTTCGGACGAAACGGGATTCCACTCGTAGCCGATCAGTCCGCCGATGAGCAGTGCGACAGCGGCAACGACAACGGCGATTGTTTTCGTCTTCTTGTCTGCATTCTTGTTCGTGAGTACGATAACAATGAAAGGAATAAATGCAACTGCGGTGATGATGAGTCCGAGGTTGTTCCACAGCCAGAACTTGACTTTGTTCTTTTCAGAAGCGGGATCGATCCTGTTGGACTTTTTCCAGAGAAGTGAGCCGATGGCGACGAAGATCAGGTCGATGACCAGGAAGCCGATCACGGAAACGAGATCAATGGCACCCTGCTTGAATATGTGGATCTTTTCAAATATTGCGAGAATCGCGAATACCTCGCAGGCAAGACCGAGTATCCAGCATACGATTGCTCCGATGCGGAGTCCGGTTGCGTTTCCGACGGGTTTAGCCGCCTGAATAACGGTACCGTCGCCCGTGCTTTGAGATTGAACGATTTTCTTTTTCTTTTCTGCCATAATTTTTCTCCTGTATGATATTTAGTATGGTTTGCTGAAGCAATTATACACTATATTGTTGCTTTTTGCAATAGTTTCATTTATTTTTTCCGCAGACCGTCACTCTTTCGCCGATGCCGCCGGATGCCAGCACCGTGTCGTCGTCACGCGAGACGACGCGGAAGCCGTCTTTTTCGACGAGAACGTCGAAGTTCATACCGCAGGCCTTCACGTTTCTCAGATACAGATGATCGCAGCCCACGGGCAGAACGGGCTTCAGCGTGAATTTTCCGAGTCCCTTCGGAGCGAAGTCGAGCATTCCTTCCGTCACGACCTTGCAGTACAGTGCCGATTCAGCGGAAAGATGGCGTCCCTTGCCCTCCGGATACGCTTCAACCGCATACGGAACGTGGTCGCCGAGAAGTCTTATCTCGGAATAGCGGTTCAGCACGTTTGTCGCCTTTTCGCGCTCTCCCGCAGCGAAAAGCCCGCGGAGCGTGTAAAGCGTCGAGCGGTCCCAAAGCGTGTCCTTCTCTTCCGAAGTTTTCGTTCCCTTTTCCGTCATGATGTATTCGCTCGTCAGGGCCTTTGCGGTCTCTGCAGCTCTGTCGAAGATGCCGACGCAGAGAGGCATGCAGATCCACGAACGGAGGACCTCGCAGCCCTCGTAATATCTGTACGTATCAAATCCGTGAATATTGTAGCCGAAATGTGCTTCAATCGCTTCTTTCAGCTCATCTGCTCTCTTATCGTATTCATCCGCAAGCTCTTCGGAGCCGAAATCACGCTCGAGAACGGCTGCACTTCTGTATCCGTCGTACGCGAGGCACGAGGTCGAAAGATTGGCGTCTCCCGTCGGGAATCTGCGTTCGAGCTCATCTGTGTCGGAGTGGATGACACCGCTCTGCATTTTTTGTCTGTTCGTGTACTCCGCGCACCACTCGATAGCGGGCAGAAGCTCTCGTGCAAGCTTTTCGTCTCCCGCAGCAAGCGCAAAGCGGGATGCGCCGTAGAGATACATCTCGGCGTCTCCTCTGTCACCGCAGCTCCAGAAATCAAGACCTTCCGCAATAACGGAGCACGGGATCGGCAGATATTTGTCAGACATGAACGGCATATACATTCTGTATGCATTCATGCCTGCATCAATGAGCACGTCGTCTCCCGTATATGCAAAGTACGGCCCCGAATATTCGACCTGGTCGTTGCACCACGTCGCGGCATAGTACGGGCCGCCTCCGGGGCAGTGGATCCTGCCGAACTTCGTGTCGAAAACAGACTCTCCTGCACGAAGCTTTGAGAAATAGAACAGCGTGTCTATCGTCTTGTTACCGGTGTCAAGCTCCATAACGGAGGTCAGCCGCTTCACCGTATCGACTCTTGCCGCCTTTTCGGCGGAAACGTCGATCTCAGGCACGGGCTTGTTTGCAAGACGAGCCGAGTATACGACGGAAAAGGTGTACTCTTCCCCGGCGTCAAGCGTTACAGGCGCAAAATCGGTCGTTCTGCACGCGATGCAGATTCCCATAGGTCCGACGGTGTGATCGAGCTCTGCTTCGGCACCCTCAAGCGTCAGCTTTTTGGGCGTTCCCGATACGTTTCTGACCGTCACTTCCTCGCAGAATGCTTTTTCGTTTTTTGCGGGGAAAAGGCTCGTCTCGGTCTGTATACCCGACTCCTCGTCAGCACAAAGCAAAGTCAGAATACCGTCGATCGTGACGCGGCGAAGGCTCTCACGTACTTCAACGCCGTCGACACAGAGCTTGTGGCGCGAGGCATTGTCCGACTCTACGCAATAGCTTCCGCACGTATCGTTCGGGCGAATGCGAAGCGACGGGAACGTGAGATGATGCGAAAGTGTCATCCTTCCCGATTCCGTACCGTACGTAACGATATCGGACACTCCGAAGGACGATTCTTCGATAAAATCGGTATGTTCGTCACCGCTCGTTACGTCCCACACGACGGATCTGCCGACAATTTTCCATCTTTTCATGTTTATTCTCCTTCTCCGTTAAAAGAGTTCTTTCCATCTGCACGGAGGTATCGTCACGTATCCCTCGGGGTAAATTCCGTAGCTCTCGCTGAATCTGAGACCGTATTTTTTCATTTTATCGAGAATCGCGTTCGATTCCGGAATGATCTCGGGGTTTTCCTTGTCAGTAAGATACGTCACATTCGTGAGGGCGATACGGTACAGTAGGCACGCCACGTCGGCGTATTCGTACTTTTCGGGCGAATCCGTCATGAACTTGGCCTCGGTAGCAAGCTTCACGAGAGTCGGCGCGTCTTTTCTGATATTCAGAAGATTTGAAAGAGGATCTATGTAGATGTTGTTGCACGATCTCGACATTTTTTCAAGGTAAATATCTATGCTTTCGCGGATCTTCTGCCAGCCGTCACCGTAATAGCCTTCGAGGAAGTCGTACATCCAGCCGTAGTACTCCTCTTCGGAAACGTAGGGATCCCACATCGCCTTCGACATCAGATAGCATTTCAGCTCGGTGAAGCAGGTTCCGCGTCCGTTATATTCTCCCTGCTCCATGACACCGAGAACGTTGTTTTCATAGAATCCGCGCAGGTTGCCTACGAGCACCTCGTACCTGATGTTCGGGAACAGATGCGTGTAGAAGGCAAAGTCTATCGTGTAGTCCCAGATGCGCATATTCTCGCATATCGCGCTCCAGTCCTTCAGATCTTGTGAGAAGTCGCGGTTGCTGCCGTCGCAGACTCCCTCGAACAGGCCGTGTGCAAAGCAAGCGTTTATCGAGCAGAGCTCGACCTGCACGTTGTCGCGCGGCCTTGTGATCTTCGGTGCTTTCTGCGTGTGGAGGTATGCGAACGTGTGGATCTGCACCTCGGGATGCGTCTTTGCGACCTCGTCCGCGATCCTGTTCACGAAGCGGAGCATGGGACCTGCGGGGCTGCCTTCTTCCTCTTCGATGGCAAGGCACTTTTCGCACTCGCAGTGAGCGATAGTGTCGTTTATCGAAACGGATATCAGCCTTGTGCCGGGATTGCTTTCAATGAGCTTCATCACGTTTTTCAGCGTGGTCTCGTAGACTGCCTCGTCGGTAAAGCACGGATTCGGCTCAATGTCAGATCCCGTCTCACTGAGCGGGCCTATGGTGTGACACGAGGCACCCGTAAAAGTGTATCCGCCGTAATCGTAATTCACGCCGGAACGTCCGATCACGCCGAGTCCGCGCTTCATTGTGATGTCTCCGCTGCCGTAGCACTGAATGAGCAGAGTTCTCTCATCGAAGTACGGATGCTTGGAGTAATCCACGTTCGATATATCGGTGTGTTCGGAGTCTCTGATGAAGTCGACCTCATTCGTTAAGAAGCGCCAGCCGACGCAGGTCTCGAGGAAGTCGTACGCGCCGTAGAGGATACCGCGGAGCTTGTTTCCAGAGATCCTGACCGAGTTTCCGACCGATTTGACCGTGAAGGATTCTTCGTCCGTCGGGGCAGTCGTATCGAGGATTGTTTCATATCCTGCCTTCCCGGAGGAAGCGGAGATTTCGACTCCGCATGCTTTCTTAACGTATTTTATGATCTCGGCGACCGCCTTTTCGGTCGCAGGGCTCGTCTCACCGTTTACGACGACGGAATACAGAGAGACGTCGTTGCCGTTTATCGTGAGGCTCTTCACTGGATATTCACTCGTCACTCTTGTTTCGAGTTTTTTCGTCAGCGTGACGTTATTTCCGTTCGTCGATTCCGAAAGCAGTCTGACGGCTCCGCGGTAGATGCCGTCCTCAGTCTCGCCCGAAACGATGACCTTATCCCCGTCGACTCTGATCTCGTAACCGTTTTCGCCGAGTCCTTCTGTTCCGGTCACAAATCTGTTCGTGTCGCCGAGCACGATCTCATATTTCGAGGGAGAAGTCTCGTCCGTCACGATTTCGAGCGACGCGCCCGTCTGATACTCCATCTGCTCTTTGACTCTCTCTGCGGCAGACTGTGCCTTTGAGTCGGCGGCAGAGACCACGATCTTATATTCACTTGCTCCGTTTTTCACGATGCCCAACCTCCCGAGATAAGGCAGCATTCTGACGCATATCGCCGCCATTTCGGCCCTCGTCGCCGTGCTCTTCGGATTGAATCTGCCGGCGTCGTCACCGTTCATAAGTCCCGATTTTCTCATCACCTCGGCGTTTTCCTTCGCCCAGCCCGCGATCTTGCCTTCGTCGCTGTACTTCGCGATCTTCGGCGAGTCGGCAAGGTGCGCTTCCATGTATGAAAGGAATCTGACTATCAGAGACGCAAGCTCCTGCCTTGATACCGGTGCGTTCGGGCGGAAGGTCCCGTCGTCATAGCCGTTCACCACGCCGGACTCTGCAGCCCAGCCGACGTATTCGGCGTACCAGGCGGTTTTCTTCGTGTCCTTGAAGGTGAGGCTTTCGCTCATTCCTTCAACGTTCACGCAGGCGAGGCGCGAGAGGAGCGTTACGGTCTCGGCTCTCGTCAGGCTCTTGACCGGCGCGAATTCCGTCTCGGAAACTCCCTGCATTATTCCCTCGGCGTATACTTCTTCGATCGGCTCGTAGTACCACTGCTTCTTTTTCACGTCCGTGAAAGGCATTGCGCCTGCCGATACGTCTGCCGCGGAGACCGTCATAAGCAGTACTTCCGCAAGCATTGCGGCGGTCAGAATAAGAGAAATCAGTTTCTTCATTTTTGGTTTACTCCGTTGTTCGTTTGAAAGTTTTTCCTGCTTCCTTTATTATACAATTTGAATCGGACGTTGTCAATAAAACGATGAATATACAAAAGCTCTTTTGCCTTTGTTGCTTTGTCTTTCCGGACAAGAAGGGATTCGGTCG
>JAKSPW010000052.1 GCA_024404435.1 Clostridia bacterium
GATGTAGTCTGCCTCCTTTTTACCGACGGTCTTGTAGAACTCCGCGAGCTCCTTTTTGCTGAGTCTCACCTCGGCTGCCTCGAGGAATTTCACGAAATGGCTGAGGCAGAAGTGATGCTGACCGTCCGTCTTGTCCCTGAACGCGGGATCGGTCTGCCACAGAAGCGCGGCGGTCTCCACCATCATGTCGAAATTGTGCTCCGTTCTTCCGCATATGTAGCATCCGTCGGAAACGGACTTCAGCTTTTTCGCGGCAGCGGCGGCATCCTTGGCGGCGAACATCCCGAAGCTCATCCCGTCGTGGATATGAGCGAGGTGGCTTTCGAGAATGAGCGCGAGGGGCAGACGCTTTCCGCGTGTGAACATCATCGAGAGGTGCTTGTCACAGAAGCCCTGCTCGTTCGTTTTGATGCGGACGTCCGGCTCCATCATCGACGCGCCGAGGATGAGATCGAGTTCTTCCTCCTCGAGCTTGTCGTGAAGACGGCAGAACGGGCAGACGTGATCCTCAAGGGAAGTCTCGAACGCCTCGTTTACGGGGATGGTGTAGATCTTTTCCATGGTTTTTTCCTTTACAATGAAAGATTTTTGTGGTATACTGTAATCGGTGAAACGGAAGTGATTTCTTGAAAAAAACAGGTATCGTAGACGCGGGGACGAAGAACGGCAGGCCGTACGTAAAGCTCGCCGCTCCGGAAGGCTTTTCCGTGTTCAAAACCTTTGACTGCGGGCAGTGTTTCCGCTTCGATCCGACGGAATATCGGGACGGATACGCCGTTTCGGGCGTCGCGCACGGCAGATGCGTGAGCTTCGCGGAGGACGGCAACGGAGTTACCGTCATCGGCTCCGACGAAAGCGATTTTGCAAACATCTGGGAAAACTATCTCGCCTTCGACGAGGACTACGACGAGATCGACCGCATCGTCACGAGCGCACTCGACGAGGCGGGGAACGCCGTCATGCGCCGCGCCGCCGAGGTCTCGCACGGGATACGGATACTCCGTCAGGAGCCGTGGGAGGCTCTCTGCTCCTTTATTATATCACAAAACAACAACATTCCGCGCATAAAAAAGATAATTTCCGCGCTTTGCGAAAATTTCGGTGAAAAAACGGGAGACGGGCTCGGCATGGCCTTCCCGACCGCGAGGGCTCTTGCCGACGCGGGTGAGGATCGCATCTTCGCCCTGAAAACGGGCTTCCGCGCCGGATACATAGCCGACGCGGCAAGGCGTGTCGCGGACGGCGAGATCGACCTCGACCGGGTCGCCGCAGCAGAAACCTACGAGGAGGCGGAATCGGAGCTCATGAAGATCCGCGGAGTCGGTCCGAAGGTCGCGGCATGCTCGCTTCTCTTCGGCTTCGGAAGAACGGAGGCTTATCCCGTCGACACCTGGATGAAGAAGGTCGCCGCGCGTCATTTCGAGAGCGGCCCCGACCCCAAAAAGTTCGGCCGCTACGCGGGCGTCGCACAGCAGTACCTTTTCTACATGGAACGATATATAAACTCAAAGGAGAATTGATATGATTTTTCAGAACAACGACAGAATAGTATTCGCGGGCGACTCCGTGACCGACATGGGAAGTGCCTGCCCCGTCGGAGAGGGACTTTTCGACAACCTCGGCCACCGCTCCGTCAGGATCATCGACAACATGCTCGCCGCAGTTTATCCCGAACTCAAGATCCGCGTCACGAACTCCGGCGTCGGCGGCAACACGACGCGCGACCTGCTCGCGAGATTTGACCGCGACGTCGTCTCGCTCGAGCCCGACTGGGTGTCCATCTGCATCGGCATCAACGACGTGTGGAGACAGTTCGACGTTCCGTCCTTCGTGAAGGACCACATCTCTCCCGAGGAATACGAAAGTAATCTCGAGAAAATGATCCTTGCCGTGAAGGGAAAGGTCAAGGGCATTTTCATGCTGACTCCTTACTACATGGAGCCGCTGATGGCCGATCCGATGAGAGCAAGGATGCAGGAATACGTCGATATCTGCAAAAAACTCGCGGAGAAGCACGGCTGTGAGCTCGTCGACTTCCAGGCAACGTACGACAAATATTTTGAAAACCGCCATTCGTGCTTCGTCGCGTGGGACAGGATCCACCCGAATCAGGTGGGAGCCACGGTCATGGCGCGCGAATTCCTGAAGCACTGCGGATTCGACTATAACCATGAAGCGTAAAAGCAGAAGATCGCCGATAGGAGTCTTCGACTCCGGAGTCGGCGGCATCAGCGTGCTGAAGGTTCTCAGAGAGACGCTCCCGAGGGAAAATTTTCTCTACTACGGCGACTCAGCAAACGCTCCGTACGGAGAAAAGACCGCGCTTGAGGTGAGAAGCATCGCCGAGGACGTGACGGAAAAGCTTCTGGCGTACGGTGTCAAGGCGATAGTCATCGCGTGCAACACCGCAACGAGCGCCGCAGCGGGATATCTGAGGGAGAAGTATCCGGACGTGCCGATAATCGGCATGGAGCCGGCGATAAAGCCCGCTTCCGCGTGTGCGGAGCATCCGAGGGTGCTCGTCATGGCGACGCCGCTGACGCTTAAGGAAGAAAAGTTCAGACGGCTCGAGGAGCATTACGAAAACGACGCCGATTTCATCGAGGTGCCGTGCCACGGCCTCGTCGAGCTGATCGAGCGCGGAGTCACGGAGGGAGAAGAAATGGATACTCTCCTTCACGGGCTGCTCGATCCTCATCTGACGGAGAAGATCGACGCGGCAGTGCTCGGCTGCACGCATTATCCTCACGCGAGAGGCGCCATCGAAAAGGTGCTCGGAGAAGACGTGAAGATCTTCGACGGCTCGGACGGCACGTCCCGCGAGGTGCGCCGCCGTCTCGACGAGGAGGGGCTCACAAGACGGCACGGACGCGGCAGAACGGTGATCGTCAACTCGTCCGACGACGCAGACCTGCTCGCTTTGTCCGCGAAACTGCTGGAGGCAAAATGAAAATAACGTTAAATCCCGACGAGGAGGTCGTAAAAACCGTAAAGGAAGGGCTCAGGGCCAAGGACGGATACTGCCCCTGCCGGCTCGGGAAGCTCGAAAAAAACAAGTGTATGTGCGAGGAATTCCGCGCACAGATCGCCGACCCCGATTTCGAGGGCTTCTGCCACTGCATGCTGTACTATAAGTCAAAATAAAAAAGAGAGGAAAAATCCTCTCTTTTTTATATAGTTTATATAGCCTTGTTTTTCTGCGTCAACGCGTTCAGTATGAACACGGCCGCGAACACGACCGCCGAATAGAGCAGCGTGACCGGGACGAAGCGCAGGGAGTAGATCGCATTCAGATAATAGAACGGCGGGAAGAATATCTGCACGAAGCGGGACGCCTTGAAGATGAAGAACGTCGGCGAGAAGACGAGCATCACGATCATAAGGAACGGAAGCATCACGCCGAGCTTCGCAGGAGTGTTCAGAAGCATGCCGACGAGCGTGCAGAACGCCGTCACGGCGACGACGTACGCGAGCATCGACAGGATCTCCGAACGGAACGTCGAGAATCCGCCCGACACCGCGAGCGCGATGACAGTCGCCGCCGCGGAATCGAACGCCGCCGAGAAGCAGAGCCCCATTCCGTGGAAGACGTGTCTGTTTGCGGGGAGCCAGTCGTAGACTCCCTCTTTTCTGTCGGAGAGATAGTACATCTCCGCCGCGAGCGAGCAGAAGACGATCAGCGAGGCGAGAAGCCCGCGCAGAGGCGTCGTGAGATAATTTTCTCCCGAGATGACGTTGTCGGTGTCGACGTACTCGTAAGATATGATCCCGTCCGAATAATCGACGTCCTCAAACCGCCGCCTCAGCTCTGCCTCGTCGAACGGCTCGCCGCCGTACACGTCGTTTGCAACGTGATTTTTGAGTAATGAATAGGTGACCTCCGAATAGATCGCCGCGTACAGCTTTTCATGCGAGAAAAGGGAGGTGACGGTCTCCTCGCGCTCGATCACGCGGACGAACGGGTCGCGTCTGGAATTCTTCGCAAAGAACTTGTCGACGTTTTCCTCAAGGTCCGACTCGAATACCCACGCGGCGTCGCACTTGCCGAGCCGCACGAGCTCCGTTGCTTCGTCCTCGCTTCCGCATTTCGTGAAGCGGATGACTGAGTCGCCGTTCATAAGGTCCTCGATCACTCCGTTTGCCGCGGGATCCGACGGATCGGTGGAGCAGAGCGCCGCATTGAAAACGCCGCTTTCCTGCCCTGCGACGATGCGCATCGCCGTGATGAGCACGGGAATGAAGACGAGGATCACGATAAAGCTCACTTTTTTGAGCAGACGCTTGTTCTGCAGGAGAAGTCTGAGCAGATTTTTCTTAAAGTTTTCCATCACTTCTCACCTGCCATTCTGTACTGTCTGATCGCTGCCGTCAGGGCGAGGAAGAGGAGCGAATACGCCGCCGCGGCGACGATCGCGGTGTCCGACAGCTCTGAGGCGAGCGTTTCCTTCACGAATCTGAACGAAACGCCGATGGGAAGCACGGACGCCGCCTTCTGAAGGGAGACGGGGAAGAAGTGATCGGGGTAGAAGCACCCCGAAATGTAGCCGCCGCCGACCGCAAGGAGAAATTCCGTAATGATGACGGAGACTCTGCTCGGCAGCGCCTCGTAGACGAGCGTGTGAAGCGCCGTCATGAGAAGCACCGCGGGGATGATCTTCACGGTGAAGGACAGGAAATCGTACAGCCCCGCACCCGACAGCTCCTCAATGCCCGTGTCGACGCGGGAGAGAGTAACCGCCGAGCCGACTATCGCCATGATCACCGCGAGCGTGAACAGTGTCAGAAGAAAATATCCGACGTACTCGCAGAGGACCTGACGGACTGATTTTACACCGTTCGAGTAAAGAAGCTTCTCGATGGAACGGTCCTTCTTAAAGAGGATGCCGTGAGACGAGATGCCCCACATAAGCAGGAAGAATACGAGCACGGCGCAGGCGTAATAGCCGCCGATGGTGAGACCCTCCGAGACACCGATGTACTCGATGTCGGAGACTTCGTTTCTCACGAGCGCGAAGCCGAGATATTCGTTATAGAGCACGTCCTCGAGCTTGTTTCCGTTCAGACCGTTGTCCTTCGCTACGTCGTTTATGACGTTCAGAGCGTTTGCGGACTCGGTGACGATCTTCGATGCCGCATCCGCGATCTCGAGGATCAGGAACGAGCTGAAGGTCGTGGGCGCTCTCCTTGCGACGTAGGTGACCTGAAGGTCGCCTCCGTAGAACATGGAGTCCATGAATCCCGTGGGGATCCGGAGGAATCCGTCGATCGAAAGGTCCATGAGCTCGCGCTTCGCTTCTTCCTCCTCAAGCTCCTTAAAGTCGATCGTGAAGCGGGACGAGTCGAGCCTTTTGACGGCGGAGATCCCCGCCGAGAGATAATCGTCGCTGAGGTCACCGGTGATGCCGAGCTCAAGCTTTTTCGTTTCGTCGGAGCTCCTGTATGAGCCGAGAATGAGGACACCCGCAAGGATGATGGCGGCGATCAGAAGGACCGTGACCGCGAAGATCACGGGATAAAGCCGCACGGAGCGTTTGAGCCGCGCGGAGAGATATTTGACAGGTGTCATAACGCACTCACCAGCTCCGAGACACTTCCGCCGTATTCAACGGGCGAGAGCTGCCTGTCCTTCAGAACGAGGAGCCTGTCGCAGAACTCGATCTCTCCGACGTCGTGCGTGGCGACACCGCCGTTATCGGTGAAGTTTTTCAGATACGAGAGGATCTTTTCCTTGCAGATGAGGTCGAGTGCCGCCGAAGGCTCGTCGAGAAGCAGGATCTTCGGATCGTTGTAGACGGCACAGCCGATGGCGAGACGCTTCTTCATGCCGCCGGACATGCTGCCTACCTTTACGCGCAGAAATTCACCGATGCCGAGAAGCCCGAGGACTCCGTCCTCAAGCTCTTCTTCCATCTTTTTTCTGCCGTACCACAGAAGAAGATTGTCTCTTGCCGAGAGCTCGTCGAAAAGCGGGACTCCCTGCGGCACGTAGCCGACGACGGAGGCTCTTTTCTTCGGGTTCTTGAGCAGGTCCTCGCCGTCGCAGAGAAACTCCGCGCTTTCGGCGCGCGTGACGCCCGCGAGGATGCCGAGAAGCGTCGATTTTCCGCTTCCGTTGCCGCCGATAAGGCCCACGCACTCACCGCTCACGGCGTCAAACGAGACGCCGTCGAGAATGACGTTTCTGCCGTATTTTTTATTTACGTTTCGTACTTTCAGTTCCATACGGTTACCTTCGTTTTAAAACAGCGTCATTTCTGACGCTGTTTTATTAATTTTCCGTTTTGGGATCAGTCTATGGGAAATACCGGGCTATCCGATTCCTTTCTGCCGCCGAGGCCTTCGGTGATCATTTCAAGAAGCTCGGACGGGAAGCCTGCGTCTTCGAGATTGTCGAATATTTCTTCAACGTCGAGACCCTCGGCCCATTCCTCGGGATCGTCTGTCGTGTTCTTCGGGAAGGAGACCTTTGCCTTGGAGGAGAACTCCATGCCGATCGTAAGTGCGAGGTAAACGTCGTCACCGTTCATGAGTGCGAGCTCAAGCTCGTCATCTCCGAACGTGAATCTGATGCCGAATTTCTTGATAAGTGCAGCCGCTGCGCCCGGGAGATCGGCTTCTTCCGCAAACAGATCGAAGAGTCCTTCGTCGGGAGAGATTGTGATCGAGCCGCTTGCTTTGCCGCCCTTGCTTTCGAAGTCTTCAACCACGATCTTTACAAATTTGGTTCCGTTCACGTACAGAGCGAAGTCGCCAGTGTACTTGTCGTCCTTGACCGTTCCGTCGCCTTCAACGGATACGGATACTTCGCCGGGAACGTTGATAACGCACTCGGAAGCAAATTCCTTGCCGTCGCGCACGTTGTAGAAGTGGATGTCAACGTCTTCTCCGTCGACCTCGAAGCGTGCTTCGAGACCGATGAGTTCGTCGTCGTCGATGTAAGTGGTGTACCTGATCTCGGGAATGCCGGACTCGCCGATAGCATCCTCGTCGGCGTCTTCGAGGAGGTCCTCGATCTCATCCTTCAGATCGTCCTCGGACATATTCATCTGCTCGAACAGGCCGAGATCGTCGAGAAGGTCGAATACTTCCTTGTCGTCCTTCAGTTCTTCGAGAACGGCGACCGCGATGTTGAAGAGAGTCTCGTCGTCGATCGTTGCGACGTACTTTTCGCAATCCTCGGAAAGCTTGCCGATCTCAAGCTCGTCATCGGAGCTCTTGACTCTGTCGATCTTACCGAAAGCAAGCTCAACGTAGCGCTCGAGAATGTTTCCGATACGGGTGGGATCGTTCAGGAGGCCTTCGATCGCTTCGAACTGATCGCTGTTCAGTAATTCTTCGATCTGAGCGAACTGTGCTCTGGTCTCTTCGGGAAGCTCGACCTCATAGTATTCGGAAGAGAGGGAGGGAACACCGATACAAACGGTGCCCTCGCCGAAATCGATGCCCGCATAGCCGGTGACGATCTCGTCACCGTTGAGCCCGAGTTCTGCTTCGAGCTGAAGCTTGTCGTCGTCCCAGTCAAAACCTGCGGCGATTTCGATGTCTTCAAACCAGTCGAGGTCGTCAAGACCGATCTGACCGAGGACTCCGAGGTCTTCAATGAGTTCTCTGCCTTCGTCACCGAGCTCGATCTTTATCGACATGTCGGTGCTGATATTTCCGAATTCAAAATCGAAATCCGTTGCTTCGGAGACGGAATCCGTGATCTTTCCGACCTCACGAGCGTTGACGTAGCCTACGTATTCGGCGTCGGAATCAAACTTTTTCTTTCCGCCGCAGGAAGCCATCATTCCGCATACGAGGATGACGGTGAGCGCAAGGGACGTCACTTTGACAAAAAGAGATTTTTTGAACATATCTGTTCTCCTTTCGGATAATAATTTACTTACATTATAATACACCGTTTTGCAAAAGTCAACATTCGTTAGCGGATGCTACGATAAAAATATGAAAAAATAAAGAAAAGATGCCGCGGCATCAGCGACAGCCACGTAAGGAAGTTTTTTATGTAGGTTACGGTGCAGCCCCCAAAAAGGGGCTGCACCGTTTCCGCTTTTATGCGGACTTTTCATTGGGTCTGCTG
>JAKSPW010000053.1 GCA_024404435.1 Clostridia bacterium
CGGTTACAATAACAAAAAAGTCCGGAGGAAGATATGGTAACCGTATTTCTGCGCACGCTGATCATTTATCTCATTCTCATCACCGGGATGCGGCTCGCGGGCAAGAGGCAGATCGGCGAGATGCAGGTCTCCGAGCTCGTCGTGACGTTCATGCTCTCGGAGCTGGCGGTCTTTCCCATCTCCGACAAGAACGTGCCCGTCTCGCACGCGGTCATCCCGATCGTGCTCCTGCTCTCGCTCGAGGTGATCTTCTCTTTCGTGCAGACGAAGAGTTCTTTCTTCAAGAAGCTGATGGACGGGAAGCCGACCGTGCTCATAAAACGTGGCAAACTCGATATTTCGACACTTGCAGAAAATCGCATCGACATCGAAGAACTTCTCGGTGAGCTGAGGCTCAAGGGTGCGTTCGATCCCGCCGACGTGGAGTACGCAGTCCTCGAGGAAAACGGGAAGCTCTCTGTGCTGATGAAGTCGTCCGTTTCGCCGATAACGCCCGAAACACTCGGCATGAAGGCTCCGGAAAAAGGATTTTCTCACGAAGTGATAACCGACGGGGAAGTCGACTTTGACAGTCTCAGGGCGGCTGGCAGAGACAGGATATGGCTCGACGGCATGCTTGAAAGATTTAAGACAAGTGTCGAAGACGTATTCCTGCTGACCGTCGACGACGAGGGCGGAGTCGGCGTCTACCTTGCGCCGGACAAGTCGGGCGGAAAGCCCGGAAAGCAGTATTTCGTGAAACCGAAAAATAAATAAGGGATATTATATGAAAGTATTTTTCTGTGCCTGCACAGCCTTTCTCGTCTCCGTCGCGCTCGTCGCGGCGTCGGCAGTCTATACGGGAAATTTTACGGACGAGCTCGCCTCCCTCGCAGGCAAGCTGCCCGAAACGGCAGATGAAAAGGACTCCGCGGAAATCCTCGGAGTCCTTGAGAAAATGACGGATTTATGGTCGCGCCGTAAGTTCGGCGTTTCGCTCTCGGTCGGTCACCGTGAGCTCGGCGAGATAGAAGCGGCGATACTGACGGTCGAAGCCGCGGTAAGATCGGGCTCCGACGGGAATTACGCCGCAGCTCTCGTGAATCTCTCGCAGAAGATCGACAGCCTCGCGAAATCGGAAAAGCTTTCGCTCGACGGGATCCTCTGATCAGCGGAAGGACGTTTCCGCATCGTCGAGAAGCAGCTTCGTGCGGGTGATGAAGTGATACGAATCGGCGTTTTCGATACCGAATCTTTCGGATACGGCGCGCGCGACGTACTCGGGATTCAGATAGTTCTCGCCCGACGCGCTCGTGACGGCGGTAACGTACAGCGTACCGTTTTCATACCGCGCCGACGCGCTCTTCACGAGCGTGGAAATATCGACTTCCTTCTCGCCGCTCTTGGAGCGTTTCATCATCACGACGGGGGAAGAAAACATCGTGCCGATCGCGGCAGCCGTGCCGTCGCCGACAGACACGCCGCGGAAGGTGATCTCGTTTTCCGCCCACGCGATGCTCTTGAGTTTCTCTTCCTGCGTATATACTTCTCTGACGGTGATGCCTGCGGGCATCGCCGCTTTCAGTTTGTCGAAGATCTCACCGTCCGGCACGTCGCGTATCAGCTTGAAGTCGAGCACCTCGCAGGTGCCTCCGCAGCCGACAGACAGCGGCGGCGAGAAGACGAGATGCGGGATCGGGTTGAATCCCTCGGAGTACCAGAGCGGAAGCCCCGTCTTCAGCACGGAGCGCATGACCGTTTTCGCGAGGTCGAGATGCGAGATATACAGCATCGGACCGCCCTTTTCAAATCTCACGCGCACGGAGCGTACCGGCTTCGGATTCGTTCTCTGACGCTCTCTGATAAGTTCTTCTCCGACGAGCACCTCGGGCGCGTTGCCCGTGATCGATTCGATCTCATTCCCGCCGTCATGTCCCGGACACCAGCGGCAGAATTTTTTGTCGACGAGTCTGTTAACGCCGCAAGCGGAGCACTTTTCACGGCATGACGGCGTCGTCGCCTCTTCGTATGCCTTGTGTCTTTCTTTAAGGAAGAATTCCTTCGTAACGCCGCAGTCGATCATGTCCCACGGCAGAGTCTCGCCGTCGGGTATCTGTCTGTTCGCGTAGAACGACGGATCGACGTTCGTGGCGGCGAAAATATCCATCCACGCGTCGAAGTCGAAGATCTCCTCCCACGAGTCGAAGCGGATCCCGCGTCGGCACGCCTCCTCGAGAGCTGCGGCAAGTCTTCTGTCGCCTCTCGCGAACACTGCCTCGAGGTGCGAGACCTTCGCGTCGTGGTAGTTATATCTGATCTTTCTGTCGGTGACGGCTTCTTTGAGTATCTGCTGTTTGCGCTCGAGCTCCTCAAAAGAGTTCTGCCCTTCCCACTGGAACGGAGTGTGCGGCTTCGGGATGAAGCACGCGACGCTGAGCGTCACCTGCGGCTGCATCTTTTTGTTTCTGTTCGGAGTTTTATAGTATTCCTCGATGACGTTCTTCGCAACGCGGGCGATACCGCGCACGTCGTCGTCCGTCTCGCACGGCAGACCGTTCATGAAGTAGAGCTTTATCTTCGATTTGCCCGCGCCGTACGCGACGGAGGCGGCTTTCAGGATCTCTTCCTCGGTCACGTTCTTGTTGATGACGTCGCGGAGTCTCTGCGTACCGGCTTCCGGAGCGAAGGTGACCGTCGACGAACGGACGGACGAGATCTTGTCCATCAGTTCCTTTGTGAACGTATCCGCGCGGAGCGACGGCAGCGACAGATTTATCTTCGCGTCCTCCGTGAATTCGAGCAGACGGTCGGTGAGCGTTCCGACGCGGGAATAGTCGCTGATCGAAAGCGAGCAGAGAGAAATCTCGTCGTATCCCGTGGCATCGCAGAGCAGCTTTGCCTGCGCGGTGAGCGTTTCGGGAGTTTTCTCGCGCACGGGGCGGCAGATGAAGCCCGCCTGACAGAAACGGCATCCGCGGATGCATCCTCTGAATACCTCGAGCGTTACTCTGTCGTGCACCGTCTCGATGTTCGGCATCACGGGCGAGGTCGGCACGTAAGCCTTGTCGACGTCGGCGATCACGCGCTTGACTACCTTTGCGGGGACTCCCTCGTCGGGAGTGATCGACGCGACGGTTCCGTCGTCGTTATATGAAATCGTGTAAAGGGACGGCACGTAGAAGCCCTCGAGCTCCGTTGCGGCGGCTCTGAGGAACGCTTTTTTCGTGTACGTTCCGTCGTCCTTCATTCTGAGATAGAGCGCGGCAAGCTCGGGAAGCGCCTCTTCGCCCTCTCCGATCGAGAAAATATCGACGAACGGTGCCATCGGCTCGGGATTGTACGCGCAGGGGCCGCCCGCAAGGATGATCGGCGAATCTTCGCCTCTCTCCTCCGAGCGGAGCGGGATGCCCGCGAGGTCCATCATGTTCAGCACGGTCGTGTAGCACAGCTCGTACTGAAGCGTGAACGCCACGATATCGAATTCTCCGACTGCGTCACCGCTCTCGTGAGTGAACAGAGGGATGTTTCTCTCCCTCATCTCTTTTTCCATGTCCACCCACGGCGCGTAGACTCTCTCGCACCATACGCGGTCCATCTCGTTGAAGCATCCGCAGAGGATCCTCATTCCGAGGTTGGACATACCGATCTCGTAGGTGTCGGGGAAGCAGAACGCGACGCGAAGTCCGACTTTACTTTTATCCTTGAAAACCGAGCCCGTCTCGCCGCCGGTGTATCTGCCGGGCTTCTGAACGGACGCGATAAAGCTTTTGATATCTTCTCTCATGTTTTTCCTTCTTACCTGCTTACTTGAAAAGGCTGCCGCGAAGGCAGCCTTTCTTTTATCTTATGAAGAGCTTGGACGCGATGAACGGCGGGATCAGCCATACGAGGTTGTACGCCGCGATGTAGAGCGAGTTGATGTTTCCGAGCGAGGAGGACAGACCGAAGATCACGAGAAGCATGGTGCTGATGATCATCGACATGATGGTCAGCGCGATGCAGGTGCGCTTCGTGTGGATCGTCTTGTCGCAGTACGGAATGAGATGGAGTAAGTTCTTCGGTGAGCCGGTGGAAACGAAGCCGCTGTCGATGCTGTCGGAGACGGACTTTACGTCGTCCGAGCTGCGGTAACGGACCACCTTCACGGGTGCCTTCTTCATCGAGAGCTTGCCCTCGATCATTTCTTCGTCGATGTTCGGGTCGAACGTGCGCACACAGAGGTACATTCCGTAGTCGTCGAACTGTCTGACGAGCGGCTCCATGTCGCCGTCGAGAACGTACTTGATGTACATCTTTGCGACGAGCACGTCTTCTCTGAACATGTACATGATGCTGAGCTCGTCCGAAAAGTCAACGTCGTCCTGCGCGACGTTTTCGGGGATGTCGAAGCCTCTCGACGTGAGTGAGAGGTATCCGCCGAAGACGATGTTCACTCCGTCGGCACGGGAAGCGAGGTATCCGCGGTCTGCGTCGACGATCTCGACGTTGTCGCTTCTGCCCATTTCCATCGTGGCGACCTCAAACACGTCGGCAAGAGGTCCGCCCGCCTTGGAGAACACGCTTGATGCGTAGTAGAGGAGTCTGTCTATCCTTGCGTTGTTGTAGATCCTGATATTCTGTACCTTCACGCCGAAGGACGGGAAGAGATTATCGTCGTCGATCGTGACTACAGCGGAGGAAGCATACTCGTCGAGAGAGTTCTCTCCGATGATCGCGCAGTCAAGGTCGCTCGCGACGTTCGATGCGCGGTAGAAGGGATAGCTGAACGTGAGGTAGGTGGACATCGGCAGCAGAGCAAGAAGCGCAACGTATACCGATTTTGCCACCGTGACGGCGGGAGTGCCGCCTCTGCCGGAAAGGATACCGACCACGACTGCGGCTGCTGCGGCAACGCACATGATCGCCGTCATGAACGCGCTCGTCATCTTGTCGGGGACGCTCATTCTCTGGAAGAAGCCCGAAACGAAGCTCGTGCGCTCGATGCGCATCACGTCTCCGTAGAGGTCGTCGTAGTTTTCGACGTCCATCAGGACTTCGCTGTCCGGAACGCGCTCAAGCACGTTCTTCTGCTTCTTTGAGCCGGCAACGTAGAACGTATCGTTCTCGCGTCTGATATTGAGACGCGAATAGAGAAGCGTCATGAATACCGCGAATGCGGGGACCGCGTTGTATACGGTCGGAACGTCCATCGCAGTGGACGTGATCGCCGTGACGGCGGAAACGACCGTGCCGACGGCCAGCATGAGGCAGGTCGCGCTTTCCGGTGTCGGTGAGCCCGTGAAGAGACGGAGGATACCGTGCTTCAGCTCGGGAAGAGCGAAGACGGCGCAGATCAGCATGATCTGCAGGCTGACCATTATGTATACGACCGGGTAGAGCGCGGGATCGAGTGCGCCGGCAAACTGCTTCGGCGAGCCCGAAATAAGCTTCGTGATCGTGGGAAGGTTTTCGTAAACGAGGAGCATGAGCGCGAAGATGAAGCAGAAGAAGGCTCTGATGCTGACGTTCTTCTTTTTCTTCTTGTACTCTGCCGCGATCTCGCGTGCCTGAATGGGATCGGTGAACTCGGCGTGAGTCGTGACGTACTTCTTGTGTACGCGGCGGTTCGATTCGAGATGGTCGCCGAGCTTCTTGACGGCTTCGTTCACCTTTTCGGGATCTTCGTCACCGTCCTCGAGGCCGAACGCGATACGCAGGTTCATGTCGGTCGAGCCGACCTTCGGCTCGTCGGCGGGCTCGAAGTCGAGGCTGTCGACGTCTTCCATCGGTACGGAAAGGCTCTCGTCGATCTTTTCCTCCTCTTCGGGAAGCTCGCTTTCCTCAGCCGCGTAGACGGGGATCGCAAATTCGCTCTCGTCCACGCTCTCGGTGAACAGACCGCTTTCCTCGAGTGTGCCGCTGCTGATGAACGCCTCGATGGCAGCCTCTGTCTCGCTGAGCTCAGGCTCGGCGGGAGCTGCTTCTTCCGCGTCAACGACAGGTTCTTCGACGGTTTCCTCTGCCGAGTCGGTTTCCGTCGGAATCTCTTCGGTTTCCCCGGAGAAAATGACGGGCTCCTCGGGAAGAACGACGGGCTCTTCGGGTTTTGCCTCATCCTCCGGAGGGAGTGCACCGAGGGCTGCCTCGAGCTCTGCCGCGAGGTCTCCGAAGTCGGAGAGATCGTCAGCCGTGTCGCCGAAGGGCAGGTCGGCGGTCAGGTCCTCGTCATCCGCGGGAGCGAGTTCCGTGAACAAGTCGTCGAACTTTTCCTCTGCGGTTTTTTCTTTTTCCGTGAATATCGACAGGTCGATATCATCGTCGTCGGATTCGACGTCGAAGATATCGTCGTCGTCAAAAATATCACTGATTTTCTTGTCAGACATATATTTACCGTCCTTCATTCAGTATGTACCGCCGTTCGGCGGCAGTGAAAAGGAGTATTTTTTACTTAGTTTCTCTCTGCATCCTCGCAGCATGACAAAGGAGAACAGATCCTGCTGTCGAAACGTTCAGCGAGTTGACCTGACCGTACATCGGGATCGACACGGTAAAGTCGCATCTCTCGCGCACGAGTCTCGATACTCCGAAGCCCTCGCTTCCGAGCACTATCGCCGCGGGCGTGTTGAAGTCCGTCTCATAGTACGGAGTTCCTCCCGCCTCTGCCGCGAAGGTCCAGATGCCGTTTTCCTTGAGCTCCTCTATCGTTTCGGCGACGTTGCTGACACGGGCGATCGCCATGTGCCAGATCGCACCGGCGGATGCCTTGACCACCGTCGGAGTAAGTCCGGCGGAGCGTCTCTTCGGAATGATGACTCCGTGAGCGCCCGCGCATTCCGCGCAGCGGATGATCGCACCGAGGTTGTGAGGGTCCTCGATCTCGTCGCAGACGACGATCAGAGGCTTTTCACCTCTCTCACGCGCGATGGCGATGATCTCTTTGACCGTGGAATATTCCTTCTGCGCCGCGTATGCGATGATGCCCTGATGGACCGTGCCGTGCGCGAGGTAGTCGAGCTTGGCGCTGTCCGCATTCACGACGGGGATCTTTCTCTCTCTCGCTTCGGCGACGAGAGCATTGACGGAGCCTTCCCTGCCGGAAACCACGATCTTGTCGATCCCGCGGCCGCTTTTCAGAAGCTCGCGCACCGCGTTTCTGCCCGCGATGATGCCGGTTTCCTCGGTCAGACGTTCGCCGTCTTTTCTGTTTGAACTGTCTTTTTTACTGTTTTCCATTATCCGTTTTATAAGTCTGCGGATTTTTTCGGATAGCCCGAAAAACAGACCTATACGGATACATTGTACCATACTTTTCGACTTTTGTATACACTTTTTTTGAAATTCGCTTCATTTATAGTATCTGAGCGGACGTGACGTGTTGAAAACGGAAGCGGATTGTGGTACAATTATAAAAAATCAGACCTCGTAACGGAGACCGGTATGGAAGAAAAGTTTCTTGAAAAAATAAAAGAAGAAGCCGCCGAAGCGGCGAAGGAAATATGCGAAGTCGCGCGACTTGAAGCAGGCAGCGTGCTCGTCGTCGGCTGCTCGTCGAGCGAGATCACCGGCGGCGTGATCGGCAAGGCGTCGAGCCCCGAGACCGCCGTCGCAGTGTGGGAGGGCATCACCTCCGTCACCGCGCCCCGCGGCATCTTCGTCGCGGCGCAGTGCTGTGAGCATCTCAACCGCGCTATCGTCATCGAAAAAGAAGCACTCGCGAAAATGCCTCTCGCGGAGGTCGTGAACGCAGTGCCGCGCCCGAAGGCGGGCGGATCGTTCGCGACTGCGGCGTATGAGAACATGGCTTCTCCCGCCGTGATCGAGTTCGTCAAAGCCGACGCGGGGCTCGACATCGGCTCGACGCTGATCGGCATGCACTTAAAGCACGTCGCCGTTCCCGTGCGGCTCGGCGTGAAAAAGATCGGAGAAGCGAGTCTCACCGCGGCGCGCGTCCGCCCGAAGTTCATCGGCGGCGAGAGAGCGAATTACGACGATGAGCTTAGATGAGAAGCATTGAGCATTGAGCATTGAGCATTGAGCCTTAAGCCTTAAGCCTTAAGCCTT
>JAKSPW010000054.1 GCA_024404435.1 Clostridia bacterium
CCTTAAGCCTTAAGCTTTTATATTGTTCACTTTTGCCGCAGGCAAAAGTGTTCCGATTCTATTCTCTCTTCTCTCTTCTCTCTTCACTCAAAAAAGCACCCGAAAGGGTGCTTTTTTCAATCAAAGTATTCGTCTATTCCGTCGGCGAGGGCCTTGGCGTATTCTGCGCGCCACTCGGGATCCGAAATGCGCTTCGCGTCCTCCTCGTTCGTCGCGAAGCCGCACTCCACGAGCACCGACGGCATGTCGCCGTGCTTCGTGACGATATATCCGTCGCTCCACTTCTCGCCGTATGCCCTCGGCTTCATGTCGGGAAGCGAGCCGTCGATCGCCTCGACGAGCTTCGTGCAGAGCTCCTCGGAGTCCTCCGAGTACGGAGTCTCGCGGCAGAAATGGATCCTCGTGCCGTGCACCTCCTCCATCTCCGGGAAGGAGTCGACGTGTATCGAAACGAGCGCGTCGATCCACGTCTCGCGGTGGAGGACGTTCGCCCAGATTATCCTGTTGTATGCGTAAAATCTGCCGTCGTCGACCAGCTTTTCGGGCAGGTATTCCATTCCCATCGCGTCGGCGGCGTCGGCGACCTCGGCGGCGGTGACGTATCTGTCGTTGTCGCGGAGCATCACGACGTTGTACCCGCGGGAGACAAGCTCGCTTTTCAGCTTCTCCGCCATGTCGTCGACGAGCTCGCGCTCAAACTGACCGTTCAGGAAATCCGTCGTGCATCCGGGGTCAACGTAGCCGTGTCCCGCGTCGATGCAGACGTTCTTCGGCGCGCCGGGGACCGGAGTCGGGATGACCGGCTCGGACGGAGTCTTCTTTTCTTCCGTTTCCGTGCCGTGTTCAGAGGCGGGGCTGCCTTCGGTATGCTTCGCTTCGGACTCGACCCGCACGAAGGAAGACGGGAGCGCGCACGACGTCACGGAAAGCGCGAAAACGGCGGCAAGCACGAGAGAAACGATCCTTTTTGCCATTGACCTCACCTCAAAAACAGATTTACACCTATATTATATTTCACACTTCGCGCTTTTTCAAGTACCGCCCCGATATTTTGCAAAATAAAACCCCGCCGATACTTGATTTGACGCCCCCGGTATTGTATAATTAACTTACGGAAAAACTTCCCG
This sequence comes from Clostridia bacterium, assembly GCA_024404435.1. Taxonomy (GTDB): domain Bacteria; phylum Bacillota; class Clostridia; order Oscillospirales; family CAG-272; genus RUG11130. The sequence goes on from JAKSPW010000054.1 coordinate 1,128, forward strand.
AAAGGAAAAGAAAATATGAAAGACATGTTAAACAGACACCTGAGCGAGCAGACGAAGGACAAGTTCGTGATCGAAATGAACATGCCGACGTACTACCCGCCGATAGAGGCGGCGAAGACCGAAGAGGGCGGCGTGCGCGAGCGCTTCTTCAAGTCGCTGGCGGAGCTCCCCGACGAGGTCACCGTCGTTCATCCGTTCAACGTTGACGCGTTCAGCGAGCCTCTGACGATCTATGTTGCCGAAAACGGCGACGACGCTCATGAGGGCACGAAGGAAAACCCGATCGCAACTCTTCACGAGGCGGCACGCCGTGCAGAGGGCAAGGGCGGCGCGAAGATAATCCTTCGCGGCGGCAGCTACACTCTGACCGAGCCCGTCGTGCTGACCGAAGCTCACTCCGGCACGGAGGAAAGCCCGCTCATCTTCACGGCGGAAAAGGGAGAAGCCCCGATGATCTCCGCCGGCATGAAGATCCCCGCATCCGCATTCGTGAAGCTCACCGACGAAAAGATGCTCTCCCGCCTGAAACCCGAGGTAAGGGACAACGTGCTCGTCGCGGACATTACTGCCGCCGGCATCACGGAGTTCGGCACGGTCGCCGGCTCGAACCTCTTCCTCAACAGCGCGCCTCTCACTCTCGCGAGATACCCGAACGACGGCGAGCCTCTCATCCCCGTAGGCGAGCGCATCATCCACACGGGATACGAGGACCGCAAGCCGTCGGGCGACTGGGAGATCGGCATCGAGGACGAAAAGTGCCTCGAGTGGGAGTGGAACGACGAGATCCACATCCACGGCGCTCTCTGCTACGAGTGGAACAGATATACGACGAAGATCCAGGCGTTCGACCGCGAGAACAAGACGATGCGCGGCTTCGGAGCCTTTGAAAACGCTCCCGTCATGAAGGGCGAGCGCAACAACTACTATTTCAGAAACGTTTTCGAGGAGCTCGATCTCCCCGGAGAGTGGTACCTCGACCGCAATGACGGCAAGCTTTATCTCTGGCCGCCGAAGGCGCTCGAGGACTCGGACGACCTCCAGTTCGTGGCCGTCCCCTGCGACCTCTTCAACTGCGAGGGCGTCTCGAACGTGATCTTCGACAGACTCGACCTCGGCAGATGCGCCGGCGCCGTCGTTTCGATCGCGGGCGGACGTCAGGTCCTCGTCCAGAGATGCCGCGTCGCGGGCACCTGCCCCGGCAAGGGCGAAAAGAGCGCGATCAGCGTCAACGGCGAGTACCGCTGCGGCGTGACCGACACTTATTTCGAGCACTTCTCAAACAAAGCGGTCGATATCGGCGGCGGCGACAGGATGACCTTCACTCCCGCGAACAACTTCCTGCAGAACAGCGTGCTTGAAAATCCGCACCATCGCTTCGCGATCTGCACCTCCGGCTGCGGCAATATCATCTCGCACAACTACGTCCACAACACGACTCTCGTCGACAACGGAAACAACGAGGAGATCGTCGAATACAACGTATTCAAGGGCGGCGACACCGAGACTCACGACTCCGGCACGATCTACGTCGGAGGCGGCGGCGGTTCCGTCTGCGGCAACCATTACAGATACAATTACCTGTACGATTTCCAGGAAAACGACTACGGCATCTACTTCGACGACCTGACGCGCGGCATGTACGCGTACGGCAACGTGGTCGTCGGCAACGGCAACACCGAGGGCGAGGCATGGTACTCCGGCGGCAGAAGCTACAACCACCACAACGGAGGCGAGCACTGCTTCTGGAACAACGTCTCCATCGACGCGGGCTACTTCGCATTCGGCGGCGACATCTCCTACTGGCTGCTCGACAGCTTCTGGGACGGACTCTTCCCGGGGATCTACAACACGTCGCTCGGCAAGCGCACGGAGCGCTACCTCGGCAGAAACCCGACCTACCGCGACTACTGCGCGGCGCTCGACCAGTACGTCGAGGACAAAAAGGACCCGAATTACGTGGTAAAATCCGGCTGGGCAGAGAGAAGACTGCGCACGCCGTGGTGCAACCATTACGAGAACAACGTGATCGTCCGCGCGTCACGCCCGTACAAGCTCGACAACGGCGAGGAGACGGCAACGGGACTCGACACGAACTACATCACGAATGACGACCCGGGCTTCGTGGACTTCGAGGGCAAGGATTATAATATCCGCCCCGACGCTCCGCTTTACGAGAAGATCCCGGACTTCAAGCCGATCCCGTTCTCCAGAATGGGAACGCTGGAGGAATAAGAGACACGCGAGGGGGAAGACCTTTCTTGAAAGAAAGGTCTTCCCCCTCGACCCCTTTTCCAAAGAACTATGGAAAAGGGCTTTTTATTCAGGGAATATAATGAAACCGAGGGCTTCGAAGAAGCCGACCGTAACACACCCGAAGGCGAACGGCTCTCACTTCCTCGCCTCGTAGTCCTCCTCGATCGGCTTCTTCCACGCTGCCGTCAGCTTTTTGCCGCGTCGGACGGGGCCGACCGCGCTGCCCATCGCCTCGAAGTTGGCCGCCGTACCGGCACGGTCGGCGTGGTAGTTCACCGCACGGTCCTCATCGATGCCGATCTCGCGCGCCGTCATCGCCGCGTCGATGTTCGCGCCGAGGAACAGGAACTCCCAGCCTTCTTTTTTCTTCTCCTCGATCATCTTTTTTACGTCTTTTCCGCTGAATTTGTGACTTGCGTTCTCCATGCCGTCAGTCGTGATGATGAAGATTGTCTTCTCGGGCACGTCCTCCCCGCGGATGTACTTATGCACCCTTGAGACGTGCTTCACCGCGCCGCCGACCGCGTCGAGAAGGGCAGTGCAGCCGCGCACGAAATAGTCGTCTCTCGTGAGGGGACGGATCTCCTTCAGATCGACTCTGTCGTGGATGACGTCGCATTCCCCGTCGAAGAGGACGGTGGAGACGAGAGCCTCGCCGTCTTCCTTTTTCTGCTTTTCGATCATGGAGTTGAAGCCTCCGATCGTGTCGTCCTCGAGCCCGCTCATCGAGCCGCTTCTGTCGAGTATGAATACTATTTCCGTAAGTCCTTTTTTCATTTTCTTTCCTCCTGTTGTTTCTTCGGGCTTTTCGATTTCGGGCATGTCATTTCCTATGCCTCCGCAGACGGTTATCATTTCTTCCTTATTGCGCTTCTTCATTTTTTATCTCCTTTGATCAGTAAAATAAAATACGGCCGTTCGGTTTTCACCTTACGGTCGTATTATATATTATTTTTTCCGTCACGTGGTCGCCTGCAAAGCGACAAATTCACGCGCCGAGCTGTGCCTGATCGAACTCGAACAGAGTCTCGTTGATCTCGAACATGTCGTATTTCCCGTTTTTGATGAAATACTCGACGATGACGTCGAACTTGTTGCTGTGCGAGAGCGCGAAGCCCGCCTTTTTCAGCATCTCCTCCGCCTCGTGAAGCGGCAGCTCGAGCGCGATCGCGAAAGCGAGCACCGTGCGCTTGCTCGGGCTGTAATACTTGTCGCTCCTGATCTTCGAGAAGAGCTTTCTGTCGACATTTGCCTTCTTGTAGCACTCCGCGTCCGTCATCCCCTTTTCGTCGATCTTGCGGAGCAGCATCTCGGAAAAGCTCTCGTCGAGCTCGATGGACAGGCTGTCTGCCTCGAGCATCTGGCACGGCATCGCCTCTTCGGCGGCTTTTTTCGCAAGTCCGCCGAAGAGGGAAGACTTGCGCCGCGACTCTGCCTTTAAAGAGTAGGCCGCATCGACGTAGTTGTCGTCGATATAGGCCTTTACGTCGGAGAAGAGCTTTTTGCCGAGCACGAACGAATCCTTGTCAAACATCACGAGCGTCACGTCCATCTCGTGCGCGAGCAGGAATTTTCCGATCGCGCCGACTGCTACGTTCAGCGCCTCCTCCTTCGGGTATCCGTATACTCCCGATGAGATCAGCGGAAAGGCTATCGACCCGACGCCGTGTTCGGCGGCGAGCTCAAGCGAGCTTTCGTACGCCGAGGTGAGAAGAGCCTCTTCTCCGTGCGAGCCGCCGCGCCAGATCGGGCCGACGGTGTGGATCACGTACTTCGCGGGCAGATCGTAGCCGAGCGTCAGCTTTGCTTCTCCCGTTCTGCAGCCGTTCAGAGTGCGGCATTCCTCAAGCAGACGCGGGCCCGCCGCGCGGTGGATCGCACCGTCGACTCCGCCTCCGCCGAGGAGAGACTCGTTTGCCGCGTTGACTATCGCGTCGACGCGAAGCGTCGTGATGTCTCCTCTGATTATCCTGAATGGCATGGTTTTTCTCCTTTATTTTTTTGCGGGAGACCCCCTTTTTGGGGGAAAAGGGGGTCTCCCGCGTTCTCTGCCGAAAAAACTTTTATAAAGTTTTTTGAGGGGTCAAGGGGTACTTTTTTTCAAAAAAGTCCCCCGGAATATATTAAATCACTTCGTCCTTGCCGTACATGCCGTCGGTGAGGGTGCGGTACTCTGCCCACATGTCCGAGATCGCGAAGAAGTCGTCCTCGGTGAGGCGCGAGCCGTCCGAGGTAACGGTGGAGTAGAGGTCGGGAACGCCGACGAGGCTCTGCTCCATCAGCCAGTGCATCGTGTCTCTGTGCGAGTAGAACGCCGCGTTGTCCGTGTCGATCAGCACGCCGGGCATCGCCGCCTCGTACATTTTCGCGCGGAGCACGAGATCGGTCTTGTTGTCGCGGTTCTTACCGTCGTAGTCGTGCAGTCTCGCCTGGTCGCAGATATGCGCGAAATACGGATGGCAGGCGGAGTTATTGATAAGGCAGTCGGGCTTTTCGGCCTTTGCCGCCTCGTAGATGTCGCACATCATCTCGTACATCAGCTCGACTCCGTACTTGCCGGAGTAGGTCTTCACACCGCGCCCGATCGGGTTCCAGAACGCGAAATCGAGCTTGAAGCCGTCGCAGTTGTAGCAGCCCTCGTCGCTTGAGAGGTAGAGGTGCATCCGCTCTTTCAGGAGAGCCTTGAAGTCGGGATGCGACGGGTCGAGGTACTTCGAGCCGTTCTTGTCGGTGAGGCACTTGTCCTCGTCCCACGTCTCGGCGTCCCACAGCTTGAACCAGAGAAGAGTTCTGATGCCCTCTTTCCTGCGGCGCTCGACGTAGGCTCTCATGTCGGGGAATTTTGACTTGTCCGCTTCTCCGAGCGTGTAGCTGTCCGCCCACTTGTCGTCGATGATGAGGCAGGTCGGCTTAAGCGAGTATTTCTTTATCCTTTCGGCGATCGAGTCGTACACCTTTTCGTTCGCGCAGTCGCCGGCATCCGGATATTCTCCGTTTCTGTCGAGGATCATCTGCTCGATCCAGCCGCAGACCATCGGTCCGTACCAGAAGCGCGGGCGCGAGGCTCTCTGCGGCAGCTCTGCGATGCCGGAGGAGTAGTAATAATTCGAGTAGCGGCGCATGACGTCAACGTCGTCGTCCGCGGAGAAGCCGATAATGTAGGGAGCGGTCCACTCGCCGTCGACCGTGACGTGTCCCGCCTGATCGGTCTCGAGCCAGAAGCCCGTTTTGAAGCTGTCGCCCTGACCCGCCTTGCTGTCGAAGGCGTGGAAGTTGTGCTCGCCTCTCTCTGCGACGAGGCCGAGTCCGAGGCGCGTGCCGATCCTTTCGGTCCTGTACGAGTAGCAGAACATCGGCGGGATCATCAGAACGCTCCAGCGGTGGCAGCCCGCGGAGACGCGGAAGTGATAGTCTTCGTTATTGTACCACGAAACGCAGGGAGTGAAGCCGTCCGTGAACTCGTAATCGCTGCCGAAGCCCTCGCCCGAAAAAAATTTCACCGCGTCGACCTTGCCGTGTCCCCTGACGGTGACGTAGTAACGGAAGCGGAGGCTGTCCGCCTTCAGCGTGTATTTCTTCTCCCACAGATCGCTCTTTCCTTCCCAGACGAATTCGGCTCTGCCGGCGGAGAGCTCCGCCTTCACGAGAGAGGGAGCGTTTTCGGTGTCCGCGACGAAGCCGTCGCAGGTGTCGTTCGTCTTCGGGACGGAGGTGCGCACGTCGAGCGTCGCCGCGGGAACGCCCTCGAGCAGGACGCGCACGAGGTGTCCGTCGATCTCGAGCGAGTACGAGGGAGCGTCGAATTTATATACTTTGTTTTCCATGTCGTTTTCCTTTCGGTGTGGTCTTATGATAAAATGATACCATATTTTTCCCCGCAGGTCAAGGGATTTTGAGTCTTAAGCCTTAAGCCTTAAGCCTTAAGCTTTTATAATGGAGCGAAGCGAGAATTCATGCTGCCGCAGGCAGCAATTTATGAACTTGCAAGGCAAGTTCAATTCATGCGGCGAAGCCGCAATTCATTCTTTTCGTACATCTTCGGATTTCCGTCCGTCTGTCGGTCTGTGAAAAAACAGACCGACGGTAGGGGTCGTGCGCCACACGACTAAAGTCGTGACGACGACCCGTTTATGCGGTTTCGCCTTTGCGACACCACGGAGATCCCCACGTCTCCAATGCTTTTGCCGCAGGCAAAAGCATTGTCGCCTCGGGATGACAACGTAAAGGCGAGAGCAGTACGACAGCCACCATCTTTACGTTGTCATTGCGAGGGCGCGTTCGCGCCCGTGGCAATCTCATAAAATATCGTGCGGTTTTGACTTTACGATATTTCCGTGCGCGGACGTCCTTGATGATTGCCTTCCCTTGTGAGGGAAGGTGGATTTTGCGAAGTAAAAAGACGGATGAGTAGGAACTGCACGTTGATAGGAAGAGGAAGCTGCCGCCATACGTGCAGCACCGACTCTACACTTTCGCCGCAAATGGCGAAAGTGGCGCCTCGCAGGCTCGGCTT
>JAKSPW010000055.1 GCA_024404435.1 Clostridia bacterium
AAACGGAGCCGTCAGATTGTGTTTCGCCTTTGTTCAGGTCAATTTTTGCGCCTTTCTGTTCGATCAGAACACGGGTCGCGCCAATATAACCGTCAATGAAGCTTGTGTGGCTCAATTTGACGGGAACTTCAAACTGTATAAACTTGTCCGGCTCGGTGACGCCATAGACTTTTTGCAGCAGCGCCAGCCAGAAGGTCTGGGTCTCCTGCTTTTCGTCTCCGCGCCCCTGCCAATCGGCGGCAAACTGTTTCGCTGCTATGCGGCGTTCGGCATCTGTCATAAAATGTCCCTCCTGTGAGACTTTTAGCATATTATAGCTTGGAAAAGATAGGATTGCAATTTGAAAGGGGCAATGCCTTTACATTTAATCGTAAAGTCGACATTGCAATCCACCTCCATCATCGGGAGCTTTGCCACCTCGCGCATAGCAGAACGGCTCTGCTTTACACGGATAAGAAAATCCGTATTTTCGAGGACGTAGGACTGAATGACCTTTTTCCACGAGCGTACCGACGAGCGGAACACGTCGCTGAGCGCTCCGTTGAGAGCGGAGGTCAGGGCGAGCTGCTGATTTTCCGACTGATCGCGGCGGAACGGAGTCAGAGGTGCGATGCAGGTCATCTCGTCAGCCTTGAAATCGAGGCGGAGTATCTTGTCGATGAGCTGTCCCGATTTGAACTTATCGTTGTTCACCGAGAGAACTCCGGCACTTTCCGCGCGCAGACGCGAATCGAGATTGACGCCGATCGTGACGCTCTTTACCTCGCGGACGCGAGAGGTGAGCTCCTCGAGCTGACGGTTGATGTTCTTGTAATATTCGCTTTCCGTGAGCGTTTCGACCACCTCGCAGAGGCGCTTCATCGCACGTCCGCTGACCGAGCCTCCGATGGGCGAGAGCGTTTCCTTCATCGTCGTGAGAACGGACGTGTAAAGCTCGATCTCCGTGATGCTGTAAAGGTACGCTTCCGCAGAGAAAGCGGGGTCGGAGCTGATGCGGCGCAGCTCGGTGATGTCGTCGATCAGCGGGATGAGACGGCGGAACATATCGACGACCTCGGGATGTGCCGCGAGGTCGCGGAAGGTCTCCTGCCTGTACAGGATGACGTCGGTGTCGTTTGTGAAAAACTCACCTATCTCGCAGGTCTTCAGATCGAGAAGAGTGCCGAGCTCAAGCTGCTCCGCCGTATAAGCGGACAGAGTCAGCCCCTTCTTTTCGCTTTCCTCGCGGGAAGCATCGCTCGGGTAGAGCAGGCTCATATCTGCCGTGTTGATCTTTTCTGTAATCTCTGACATTTTTGTATCCCTTTTATCTGAATTTTCCGTTCATGTATTCGAAGGTTCGCTCGAGCTTTGCTGTATCAAGCTCCGTGCCGTTCACGACCGGAGACTCGAGAGTGATCGTACCGCCGTAGTCGATCGCGTCGAGCCCGTTTGCTATAAGATCGAAATCGACGACTCCTTCGCCGGGGTGCGGTATCGGACGCAAAGCTTTGAAGTTGCGGTATCCGCCGACGAAATCACTCACGTGGACGTGGAGAAGTCTGTCCGTGATCTCGCGGTCCGAGAGTATTTCGGCAGCCTGATCGTGCAGGGCACCGAAGCGGGTGTCGAAGATGAATTTTGCGTCCGGGCAGGCGTCGAGGACCCGGTGCCAGTTGGAAAGCGGATCGTATGTCGTGCTTGGGATATTCTCGACGAGAAGCGTCAGTCCGTATTCCTTTGCCGTCTCCGTCATCTCTCCGATGAAGCGGCAGTTGAAATCGACGTGCGTGTCGGAGGCGAATCCGCCCCAGAGGTGGAGCACCATCAATTCCGATCCTATCTCCTTGCCGAACCGGCAGTTGTATCTGAAGACCCCGAGGGACTTCTGCGCCATTTCGACGGCCTCGGCCGTCTTTCCGTCGGCAAAGAGCACGCCCGCGTCGGAAAGCTCCATGCCGACGTCCTTTTCGCAGTGGATAACCGGGAAGGGTACGCCCGAGTCGTTGACGGCACGCGTCACCTCGTCGAACTTGTCGTAATAAAAGTGAAGCATCATAAGCTCTGCGCCGTCGATCTTTCCTCTCTCATACAGATCGCGTATGACGCCGAGAGCTCTTTTGTAATCATATCCGTTGTATCTGCTGACCATAGTACCGGTCGAGCAGATCAGCCGTCTTGTATCTCTTCCCATGTTTATGACTATGCCTTTCTCAGCATTTGTGCCGGTTCTCTCGAATTTGCCGCCGACTTTCGCGGCAAAAGGCCACAAATGTGGTTTGAAAGAAGCTGACGTACATTTTATGTTCGCGCCGCTTTCAAACACACCGCCCTTTCTTATTAGTATAACACTTGAACAAAAAATTTTCAAGTATCAATGCAGACAGTTGACAGAAAAAGAAAAATGTGGTATCTTTATTTCAAACCGAAAAAGGAGATACTGCCGTGACTAACGAACAAATACTCGAATACATAAGATCGGATAAGGTCAAAAAAGCCATCATCGACGGCGACTATGCCGCAGAGATCGACGATCAGTACGCACTTGCGTACGCTCTCGGAAGCGATAAGATCGACCTGCTCGGCGTGAACGCCGCCGCTTACTATGAGGAGCCGAACGCCGTCGACACCGAGGCGGTCATGCTCGAAGGATATGAAGAAATAAAGAGAGTCTTCACGAAGATCGGACGCCTCGGAAGCGTTCCGTATTTCGAGGGTGCAAGGTCTCAGGTCACGAAGAACGAAAACTACGCTCCGTCCGACAGCCCTGCCGCGAGGAACATCATCAAGGCGGCCCACGAGGTCGACGATATCCTTTTCGTCCTTGTCACGGGACCGTGCACGAACGTAGTTTCAGCCTGCCTCATCGATCCCTCGATCATGGATAAGATCTGCGTTCTCTGGCTCGGCGGCGAGTGCATCGACGAGACGCCCGGGCCTTTCCACGAGTGGAATCTTTACGCCGACTATGCCGCATCCCAGATGCTTCTTAATCTCGACATCCCGCTTGTCATGCTGCCTTGCGGACCGATAGGCTCCGAGAAGATCTTCATGGTTCACGACGATTTCATGAAGATCGACGGCGACAGCGAAGGCGCGGAGTTCTTCCGCCGCACGCTGCCCCTCGAGGAAGTAAACGAGACGAGATACAACGATCCCGCGTGGAGAAAGGTCATGTGCGACCTTGCCGCTCCCGCAGTTCTCGCAGTTCCCGATTCGATGGAGATCACGATCCGCACATCTCCCATCATGTGCGACGATCACAGGTACGCCTCCGACTCAACGAGAAGAAAGATACTGTACGGCGTGAAGCCGGATTCGGATATGATCGTAGAGGATGCGATCAAAGCGATAAATAAGGTTACGGCAAAATAAGGAAAAAGGAGTCTTCGGACTCCTTTTCTGATTGACTTTTCGATCCCTCCGTGATATAATATAATCGAAGATTTTTTGAAAAAAGGCGGTGTTGACTGTGAAGAGAGAAGGAGGACCGTACGTCATCGGTCTGTGCGGCAGAAGCGGCGCAGGCAAGGGAATGGTCAGCCTTGCGTTTTCACGTCTCGGAGTCCCGTCCGTCGACACCGACGCCGTATACAGAGAAATGACCTCGTCGGACGGCGAGTGCATGACGGCGCTCCGCGCCGCGTTCGGTGACGGGATCGTCGCTCCCGACGGCTCGCTCGACAGACGCGCCCTTGCCGCCGTCGTTTTCAAAAGCAGAAGAAAACTGAAGCTGCTCAACCGGATAACGCATCCTCTCATTCTCGCCGAAACAGAGAGAAGAGTGGGAAATTATCGCGGGGAGGCGGATTACGTCATAGTGGACGCGCCTGTTCTCTTCGAGTCGGGGTACAATAAGAAATGCGACTGCATCGTCGCCGTTGACGCACCCGACGAAAAACTTATAAAGAGGATCACGGAGCGCGACGGGATAGACGCGGAAGCGGCAAAGCGCCGCCTTCACTCGCAGAAAAAGCTCACAAAGATACGGAAAAAGGTAGACTTCACCATAATTAACGACGGAGACCTCGCGTCTCTCGACGAAAAGGTCGCGGAAACGTTTTCCCGTATCAGAGCACTTTGTGAAAGGGATCGGAAGTGAAAAACAAGCAGGCGCTGATTCGCAGCGCGGTAATAATAACGATAATCATTCTGTCGGTCATAGCCGGCTTTATCGGGCAGAAGCTTTTCGGCCTCTCGGACGAGAAGAACTACCCGAGAAAATATTCGGAATACGTCGAAAAGTACGCTGAGGAGTACGGCGTTCCCGAATACGTCGTCTACGGTGTCATCAGGTATGAAAGCTCATTCACGCCGAGCAACGAGAACGAGGACGGTCAGATCGGCCTTATGGGAATAAGGGCTTCCGAGTTCAACGCCATGCTTAAGATGACGATGGAAACGGTCACGGACGACGCTCTGTACGGCCCCGAAACGAACATCAGGTACGGCACCTTGTATCTGTCGTATCTGTACAACAAGTTCGGCAAGTGGGATGCCGTCTATGCCGCAAAGAAGGCCGGGATCGAAGCTGTCGACATCTGGCTCTCCGACAGCTCGAACTACGACGAAAACGGCATTTTCGTAAACATTCCCGACGAGACGGCGCGCACCTCTGCCGAAAAGTGCTCCGCCGCAGTCAGAAAGTACAAGGAAATGTATTACGAAAACTGATACAACGAAAAAATTTTTTACCATAAAAGGAGAATTACCATGAGCGATACTATCAAGGAACTTTCCGAAAGACTGACCTATAAGAAAAAATCCGTATTTGAGAAAAAGACTGAATCCGAGAGAGCCGATATGATGGCTTTCGCTGAGGATTACAAGGCATGGCTCGACGCTTCCAAGACGGAGCGCGAGGCAACCGACACGATGATCGAAATCCTCGGGAACGCGGGATTTAAGCCCTACGCGCTCGGTGACAAGGTCAAGGCAGGCGATAAGCTCTACTACAACAACAGAGGCAAGAACCTCTTTGCGATCACCGTCGGCGAGGAGCCGATCGAGAACGGCGTTCGCATCTGCGCATCCCACATCGATTCCCCGAGACTCGACCTCAAGCAGATCCCTCTGTTTGAAAAAGAAGGCATCGGCTACTTCAAGACGCACTATTACGGCGGCATCCGCAAGTATCAGTGGGCAACGATCCCGCTCGCACTCCACGGTGTCGTGACGAAGGCCGACGGAACGACAGTCAAGGTCACGATCGGCGAAGACGCGGGTGACCCCGTGCTCTGCATCTCCGACCTGCTCCCGCACCTCGCAATGGAGCAGTCACAGAAGAAGCTTTCCGAAGCATTCCCCGGTGAGAGCCTCAACATCATCGTCTGCACCTCTCCCGTCATCGACGAGGGCGAGCCCGTGACCGACGAGGGTGTCAAGCTCAATATCCTTTCCATGCTCAACGAAAAGTACGGCATCATCGAGGAAGATTTCCTCAGCGCCGAGCTGACGGCAGTTCCCGCAGGCAAGACCGTTGACGTCGGACTCGACAGATGGCTCGTCGGCGGTTACGGCCACGACGACCGCTGCTGCGCATATACCTCTCTCAGAGCAATCCTCAAGATCGCAGAAGAGAAGAACTTCACTCACACGAACATCGTCGCGTTTGCTGACAAGGAAGAGACCGGAAGCAACGGCGTTTCCGGCATGAAGAGCGCGATCCTCATGGATATTATCGCTTCTCTCGCGCAGAACTTCGGCGTAGACGCTTCCGTTGTAAGAAGCCGCTCGATCTGCCTCTCCGCAGACGTTGCCGCAGCGTACGACCCGAATTATCCCGAACCGTTTGAAAAGAAAAACGCCGCTATCCTGCACTGCGGCGTGTCCGTCTGCAAGTTCACGGGCTCAAGAGGCAAGAGCGGTACGAACGATACGTCCGCCGAATACGTCGGATTCGTCCGCAAGATTTTCGACGACGCGAACGTCGTATGGCAGCTCTCCGAGCTCGGCAAGGTCGACGCAGGCGGCGGCGGAACGGTCGCAATGTACATTTCCGAGAACAACATCGACACGATCGATATCGGCGTGCCGGTAGTGTCCATGCACTCTCCGTTCGAGCTCATCTCCAAGGCCGACCTCTACGAGGCATACGAGGCATTCGCTGCCTTCTGCCGCTGAAAAAATAATCTGTTTCCCGCCTGTCTTTTCAGGCGGGAAACAAAAAGGATATAATCATGATCGAAAGGCTGAAAGACGCCGAAAAAAGATACTCACAGCTTGAAGAGCTTCTTGCCTCCTCGGAGGTCATGGCGGACATGGAAAAGTATACCGCCCTCATGAAGGAGTACAAGACCCTTTCTCCGCTTGTCGGAAAATTCAGAGAATATCTGAATACCGAGAGTGACGTTGCCGATGCCGTCGAGCTCATGGAGTCGGGAGAACCCGAAATGCGGGACTTTGCCGCAGAAGAGTATAAGGACGGCAAGGCGAGACTCGCGCAGATCGAGGAAGAACTCAAAATAATGCTCCTCCCGAAGGACCCGCTCGACGAAAAGAACGTCGTCGTTGAGATCCGCGCCGGCGCAGGCGGAGACGAAGCCGCGCTTTTTGCCGCGGATTTGTACAGGATGTATACGATGTACGCCGACTCGAAGAGATACAAGACCGAGCTCGTGAACGTGAACGAGACGGGGCTCGGCGGGATCAAGGAGATCACCTTCGTCGTATCGGGCGACGGTGCGTATTCCCGCTTCAAATATGAAGTCGGAGTACACAGAGTACAGAGAGTGCCCGAAACCGAGGCGTCGGGGCGTATCCACACGTCCACGGCGACGGTAGCGGTGCTTCCCGAAGTCGAGGACGTCGAGGTCGAGATAAATCAAAGCGACCTCGTGATCGAAACGATAAAATCGAGCGGTGCGGGCGGTCAGCACATCAACAAGACCGAGTCCGCGATAAGGCTTATCCATAAACCGACCGGCATCGTCATCGAATGTCAGGACGAGCGGAGCCAGTTCAAGAACCGCGACCGCGCGATGAAGCTCCTGCGCGCCAAGCTCTACGACATGAAGCGCGCCGAGCAGGACGAAAAGATCGCCTCCGAAAGGCGGAGTCAGGTCGGCACGGGCGACAGAAGCGAAAGAGTAAGAACGTATAACTACCATCAGGGAAGGGTGACGGACCACAGGATCGGGCTGACGCTTTATTCCCTCGAAGCCGTTCTGAACGGCGATATCGACACACTTATAGACGCGCTGGCGACTGCCGACACGGCGGAAAAGCTGAAGGGCGCGTCGGAATGACTGAAATGGATACTATTTTTTATAAGACAGACGGCTCCGCTGCCGACGGAGAAGCCATAAACACGGCGGGAGAGATAATAAGACGAGGCGGGCTTGTCGCGTTTCCGACGGAGACCGTTTACGGACTCGGCGCATCCGCGCTCTCTCCCGAGGCGGCTCATAAGATCTACGCCGCGAAGGGAAGACCGTCCGACAATCCGCTGATAGTCCACGTTGCAGTTCCCGAAGAGGCGGAGACGATCGCATACACATGCGAGGCGTATTATAAGCTCGCCGGGCGCTTCATGCCGGGACCGCTCACCGTGATCCTCCCGAAAAAGAGCATCGTACCCGATGCCGTGACGGGCGGACTCGGAACGGTTGCAGTCAGATGCCCCGTCAATGAGACCGCAAGGCGGCTGATCCGTGCCGCAGGCGTACCGATAGCCGCACCGAGCGCGAACAGATCGGGCTGCCCGTCACCGACGACGGCGGAACACGTGAGACGCGACATGGACGGAAGGATCGAGATGATAATCGACGGCGGCGCGTGCGAGATCGGCGTGGAATCGACCGTTATAACGCTTGCCGGCGGTGGATGCACCATACTCAGACCCGGTGCCGTAACGGCG
>JAKSPW010000056.1 GCA_024404435.1 Clostridia bacterium
CCTCGGCGGCTCGATGAAGCGTTCTTGGATATAAAGCTGTGCTATCGCGATCGCGCGGCTGAGCGCCCACGGGATGGGCTGCGGGAGCGGCGCGTTCGGAAGCGGCTCTTCCTCGCGGAAGACCATCATCATTTCGGGCGGAGCCTCGCGTCTGCCCGATCTGCCGAGCCTCTGTAAGAACGACGAGACCGTCGTCGGCGCGCCCATCTGCACGACTCTCTCGAGCCGTCCGATGTCGATGCCGAGCTCGAGCGTCACGGTGGCGCAGGTGACGGCGTGATACTCGTCCGAGCGCATCTTCATTTCCGCTTCCTCGCGGAGTGAGGCGGAAAGGTTGCCGTGGTGGATGAGGAAGATGTCGTCCTCTCCCCTGTATTCGGCGCTCGGTCTGAGCGTCGCCGTAACGTACTCGGTTTCCTCGCGGGAATTGGAGAATACTATCGCTTTTTTGTCTCTGACGCAGTCGTAGACGTACTCGTGTCCCGCGTCGATGTGGAAGGTCTCTTCCTCCGGCGCGTCTTCGGTCGCGGCTTCCTCTCCGAGCGTCAGAGCGACGTTTTCTTCCTCCGCCGCCGTCGTCGGACGGGCGTTGATGAAGAAATGCTCCATGCCGAGCCTCATGCGGAGCGGCAGTTTTTTCGGAGTCGGAACGGCGGTTTTCCTGCCGCTTCCCGCCTCGAGCCATTCGACTGCGAGCGCGGTGTCGCCGACCGTCGCCGAGAGCGCGATCCTTCTCGGATTCACTCCCGCAAGGTGAGAGAGCCGCGTGAGCTGGCAGATTATCTGATTTCCTCTGTCGGTGCCGGTGAGGGTGTGTATCTCGTCGATTATGACGTATCTGAGATCTGAAAACAGCCTCGGGACGTCGCCCGGACGGCGGATGAGCATCGCTTCGAGCGATTCGGGCGTGATCTGCAGTATCCCCGCGGGATGATCGAGTGCCTTCGTCTTGTGGCTCGCCGCGACGTCTCCGTGCCAGTGATAGACCGGGATGCCGGTCTCGTCGCAAAGCTCGCTTATGCGCTCGAACTGGTCGTTTATGAGCGATTTGAGAGGTGCGATATACAGCGCACCGAAGCTCTGCGGCGGGTTTTCGTAAAACTCCGAAAGGATCGGGAAAAGAGCCGCCTCCGTCTTGCCCGACGCGGTGGATGAAGACAAAAGCAGATTATCGTCGGTCTCAAAGATGACTCTCGCCGCCTCGAGCTGCATGTCGTGCAGGCTCTGCCATCCGCGGGAGTAGATGAACTCCCTGATAAACGGCGAAAACGAGTAAAAAATCTGTTCGCTGTCCATGTTTTCCCTTCCTTTCTTTCGCTGCGCGGCGCTTTTCGGGCGTCCGCGGCGTTACGCGTTGACTATCGCCCAGAAAACGGCGCTTGCCGACAGGTAATAATAGAGGCTGTCCGCGTTGTGCGTGTTGGAGTTTATCATGTAATCCATGATATGAGTGCCGCCGAACGGATGCTGCGGGTCAAAGGCGGGGTCTCCCTTGTAGGTGCAGACCACTCCCGACCAGTTGTCCCTGTCGGAGAGGTCGGCAACTCCCGCAAACTCCCAGAGCTCGTCGACGATATAGCTCTTCCTGGAGTCAATGAACATTGCTCCGGAGATGAGCTGCCTGTCATCATAGAACGTTTCCGTTTTGATGTCCATCACGTCGGAGAAGACCGCCGAGTGCTCGGCAAAGCATCCCTTGTCCGCACCGCTGTCTTCAAATTCTTTGCCGATGGCATACGTTTCGCCGGTCTCGAAGAAGTCGCAGGCGGCATGGACACCGGCATCCTTGACGGTCCTTGCGCTGAACACGTCGCTGTACGCTTTAAGGGAAGTCGTGCCGTCGAGACTGAACGCCCTTGCGTCAAACTTTGAGCCGGAAATGAGTCCCTTTGCATTCAGGTTCTGGAATTTCGGTCTGTTTTCGCTGTTCAGCACGAGAGCGGAGAGGAAATAATCCTCGAAATTCGTGATCCTCGTCGTTCCGCTCGCGAGCATTGCCCTGTACGTCGCGTAGATCTCCTGAAGATCGGTCGTGGAGATCACGCCCGTCGGCTTTTCGTTCCAGCCGATGCGGAACGAGTGGTCGTCGAACACTCCCGTCGTGAAGAAGACCATTACGCTCAGGTGGCAGATGATCTCCTCGTAAAGATTTGCCGTATACTGCGCTGCCGTCACGTAGGAGTCCGTCACGTAGCAGTACTGCTTTCCGGCTTTTTCCTCGCGCAGACCGCTGTGGCTTTCGATGAACGACGCCACGTCGGCGGCACTCGTCTCGACGGTCGCCTTTTTCGACTGCTTGACGCTTCCGAAATGAGTCGCAAAGTCGCAGTAGGTGCGTCCTTCCGCCGCGAGCGCCAGAATATATGCGTTGAACGCCTCGATGTCGTTCTTTGCCTCGCTCTGGAAATTGTAACCCGACGTTATCAGATAATGATAAGCCTCGACGGGATTTGCCGACGTGTCGCAAAGCTTGCCGCAGAAGAGGACGTAGCTGTCGATGATGTCGTCGGCGACGGTGCCGTTCTTCCCCTTTTCGTTCATCGTGTCCATCATGACCTCGGCGCAGATCACGGTCATCGCGTCCTCGATCACAGTGTCAACGTTCTCTTCCGTGACCATCGGGCTCGTCAGAAGTGCAGCGCGGAGTTCGGAATCGAAGGTGGATATGAATTTTGCGTCGTCGATCGCTTTGACCTTCAGTGCTTTGGTCTTTGCGAAGGTATTTCCGTCGAGCGTGATCTCGACCGTCTTCGCGGGGTCTATCGTGACGCCCTCGAGTGAGACCATCGGGTCTTCGTTTTCGCTTATCGGAACGGTGGGAGCGCCGTTTTCATCGTAGTAGATCTTCAGAGCTCCCGTCCTGCTTGCGGGAAAAGCGCAGAAATTCGATGCATATCTGTTCTGGAACGCCGTGATCTGCTGACGTATGCCGTTGTTCGTGTCGACGTACTGCGTTTTGAAGTCCGACCACTGCTGTGCGTAAGTATTTCTGAGAGTTCTCTTTGTGGTAACGTTTATCTTGTCGAGCTCTGCCTTCAGGTTTCCGTAGACCGAGTCGAGCTTCTTGTCGAGAGAGTCTACCGAGTCCTCGATCACTCTGACGTTGTTCAGCGTGCGCTGCATCACGTCGAGATATGGATCCTTGACGTATCCGAGTATCTTGAGCACGCTGTACGCCGACGTAAGCCCCGAAATGCCGGACATGCCGTACTCCATGATCGTGGAGAACGTGTCCTTGGTGAGCATCTTCTTTATCGCCTCGATGCCTTCCTCTATCTCTTTTTCGCCCGCGCCGTTCGTGCGGATGACGTCCTGCGTCGCACCGACGTATTCCTTTCCCGTGAGCGTACCGGATTCTTTCACCTTTACCTCCACGGTCACGACGTCGGAGGTAACGAGGAAGTTCGTGCCGACCTCCTTCGGGGACTTGTAGACGGCTTTGACGTCTTCGATCCTCGTTTCTTCGGTGTCGCCGAAGTACAGAACGTAGAATTCAAGGTCGTCAGAGGAAATGCTTTCCTTAAATACGTCGTCCTCGGAGCGTATCATCACGATGGCGCTGTTTACCGTCACTTCAACGTCAAGCATCACGACGTTCAGTTCCTTTTCTTTCTTGTCCGCGGAGCTGCAGCCGCACGTGCCGAGCAGCAGGCTCGCGAGAAGAAGGATCGCTGTAATTCTTATATGCAGTTTCATGTTTTTCTCCTTGTTTCTATGCTTAAAACACGATATCGTCTATTTCGATCTTCCTCGTCTCTGCGGTTTTTTCTTCGTTCTTTTCTGTCTTTTCCGCTTTTGCCTCCCCGCGGCTCACGATGTCCGCGTAGCTCTTGTCGGGATTCTGCAAGAGCAGGTCGAGAAGCGAGACGTAGTCCCTGATTATCTCGCGCGGCGTTATCATCGAGTCGGCTCCCGCCCTCGAAAGGGACGCGCGCAGGAACTCCGTCATTTCGTCATCCGTTATCCGTGCATCCACGCCGTGATACTGCGCGTGGAGCGCGGTCAGACGCATCATGAGCGCGAGCATCTCGTCGTCCGACAGCCTTCTCAGCCTTATGACCGGCCCCATCATGCTCTTCAGTCCGTCGGACGCGAATCTTCCGTCGGAAAGGCGGCTCTTCAGCGCTTCATAGCTGAAAAGTCCGCGCCTCGTGTCCTCGAGGAACTGCGGCGTGCCGCCGAAAAGGAGCATCATGCCGGGCGCTCTGCCCTGCATCGTGTCGTTATACATCGCGAGCAGTTTTTCGTAGTTCGCCTCGCGCGACACGCGGTTTACTATCTTATAGAGGTTGACTCCCTCGTCGATAAAGACGCAGAGTCCCGCGTATCCGACCTTTCTGACGAGCGCGCAGATGAGCTTGACGTGATCGTACCAGTTTGTGTCGTCGATGACGGAAATGCTGCGGAGTCCCGTCTCGCGCCTTGCCTCGGTCTTGTTCGCGTACTCGCCTCTGAGCCATCTGAGGCACGAGGACATCTTCGCGTCGTCCCCTTCTCCGTATGCGCGGCAGTATTCTCCGACGATGAGAGCGAAGTCGAATCCGCCGACTCCCGCCTCAAGGCTTCTCGCGTCGGAAATTATCGCCGCCGAGACCTTCGCGGAAAAGTCCGCGTCCCCGGGCAAAGTGCCCGATGCGGTCACCTTTTCGGCATTGATCGCGTACCAGCGCCCGATGACGGTCGCGAGTGCGCCTCCGTCGGGAGATGCCTTGCAGGACAGATTGCGTATCAGCTCGCGGTAGGTGGCGAGCCCGCCGACTCCGCAGAGCCTCCTCTCGGGCGAGAGGTCGCAGTCCGCAGTCACGAAGCCTCTGTCGGCGGCGTAGCCGCGAAGAAGCTGTATGAGAAAGCTCTTGCCCGAGCCGTAGCGTCCGATCACGAAGCGGGTGACTCCCTCTCCGTCCGCGACGCGCTTCATGTCCTCAGTGAGAGACGCGATCTCGTCCACTCTGCCGATCGCGATGTACGGCGCGCCGGATCTCGGGACGACCCCCGCGCTGACGGACGACAAAAGATTTCCGAGTATTCTTTTCGGTATTCTTTCAGTGTTCAAGTTCCCCTCCGATATCTTCTCTGTAATCTTCTATAAACGTGTGATCCGTGCCGTTTTTTTCAAGCACGACGTCTCCTATCTTCTCAAGCGCGAAATCGTTGATCTTTGCGGCGGCATCGTCCGCGAACATACCGTGTTCGCGGCAGTACGCCGTGAAGCTCTCTCCGTTCAGAACGGCGAGCAAAGCTCCCTTCAGCTCCGCGTCGAGTCCGTCTTCCCTTTCCTCCGTTTCGTCGGGCACGGACTCCTCCATCTCCGTCGTGAGTGCGCCGCAGGGCACCTCGTCGTCCGTCCACACCTCGTCGGCGGCGACCTCCCCATCGGTGAGTATCTCGGCGTTGCGCCACGATTCCGTCTCGATCTCCGTTGCCTTTTCCGCGGAAAGCGGAGTGCCCGGCGCGTCGTAGAACGCGAGGTATTTTGCCTCCTCCTCGCTCTTTGCGGCGGCCGCGACTCCCTCGATCTGCGGAGCCGACAGCCTTGATTTTATCCCGCGCCTTGCCCGCACGACGTTCTCCGAGCTTTTGAACAGCTCCGTGACGACCCGTCTCGCTTCCGGCGAGCGCATATACGTTTTCAGCGTGAGCGTTATCCTCTTTTTGACGCTGCTCGAGCAGAGCGAGCCGCAGAACGCGTCGCGTGTAACGGTCGTCTCGCGTGCGATCTCTCCGAACAGTCCGCCGCGCGCAAGCTTTTCGGTGACCACGGCGTCGAAGACCTTCTCGGTCTCCCGCGCGAAGCTCTCGTCGTCCTTGGCGAAGCGGCTTCTCATCGGGTTATAGTCGGACAGCGCAAGGCGGTATATCGGCCCCATTCCGAGTCCGGCTTTTTCGGCGGCATCCGCGTAGAACTCCTTGACGGTGCTCCGCGAGACCGCGTCGGGTATGACGGGAATGAGTGAATCGGGAAGCGGGATGCCGTAGATGAGGCAATAGTCCGCCATCCACTCGGACATATATTTGTCGAGCATCGGATGGATGCTTCTGTATGCGAGCCATGCCGCGGCGAGCTTTTCCGCGCCCTCCGCGGGAGAGAAGACTCCCTCGAGGTTGATGATCTCGTACAGGTACAGCACGACGTAGGAAAAATCGGCTTCCCTGAGTGCGGCGCCCGCTTCGAGGCTGCTCTTCACGTAAAGGTAATACGCCCACTGCGCTCCCGAAAGCTGCGAATACTGCGGGATGTAAGAAAAGAACGGAACGTGAGGCGCTTCTCCTCCGCGGCGCATGTGGCTCACGTGCGCGTCACGGACGAATTTCTCGTAAAACGTGTAGCCGTTCGGCCACGATCTGACCGAAACGTGCGTGATCTGCGGCCCCGCGGCATCGTATTCGAGCACGCTTTCGCTCACCGTGCTCTTTTCCCTCACGGGCGCGGGACGGTATCCCGTCGAATAGCGTGAGGTGCGTATTTTCCTTGACGCGGCGGCGTCCCTGCCCGCAGGCGGGATGCGGAATCCGCCCGAGGTGAACGTCTCGTCTTCTTTAATCTCGACCGTTCCCGTGTCCTTGGGCCTTGGCGGCTCGTATGAGCGCGTGCCCGGACGCAGTGACTCGAAATCCGCGTCGTCGAATATTCTTTTGTCGCTCATAAAGCCTCCTTTTTCCGGAGACACTTTTTTGGGAAAAAAGTTTCTCCGGCCTCTTCAAAAAACCTTCAAAAAAGGGGAAAATTTCAGTTTTACTTAACTGACGATTAAGCTTATCTTACGGTTGTTCGCCAATCTTTTTATTCTTTTTTGTTCAAAAGTTTTTGAGGGGGCTTGGGGGAACTTTTTGCAAAAAGTTCCCTCAAAACCGTTTCCCTCTCCCGTCGAACACTCGTTCGTTTCTTTTCATTATATCATACTAATTATATAGTGTCAATATATTTCGGATTTTTTTCACGCCGCAAAAAAGCCTTTTCGGCTATCCCTTGATTTTTCTCCCGCAATATGGTAAAATAACCGTGAACGAAAGTTTTTTCGAATGGAGATCATTATGAAAAAAGTAATGCTCGTATTCGGGACGCGCCCCGAAGCAATAAAGATGTGTCCGCTCGTAAACGAGCTGAAAAAGAGAAAAAGCATCGAGACGGTCGTGTGCGTGACCGGTCAGCACAGAGAGATGCTCGATCAGGTGCTCCGCGCGTTTGACGTCGTGCCGGACTATGACCTTTCGATCATGAAGTCGGGGCAGACGCTCTTTGACGTGACGATAAACATCCTCGAAAGGATCAAGGCCGTCCTCGAGGAAGTGAAGCCCGACGTCGTGCTCGTCCACGGCGACACGTCGACGACGTTCGTCACGGCGCTCGCCTGCTTCTACATGCAGATCCCCGTCGGCCACGTCGAGGCGGGACTCAGAACGTACAACATCTACTCGCCGTATCCGGAGGAGTTCAACCGCCAGGCAGTCGGAATCGTCGCGAAATACAATTTCGCTCCGACCGAAATGGCAAGGCAGAACCTCGTCACGGAGGGCAAAAACACGGAGTCGATCTACGTCACGGGCAACACAGCGATCGACGCGCTGAAGACGACAGTCAGAGAAGACTACGATCACCCCGAGCTCGAGTGGGCGAAGGGCTCGCGCCTCATCATGATCACGGCGCACCGCAGAGAAAACCTCGGCGAGCCGATGCACAGCATGTTCCGCGCGATAAGACGAATCATCGACGAGAATCCCGACGTCAAGGCGATCTACCCGATCCACATGAATCCCGTGGTGCGCGCGGCGGCGGAGGCTGAGCTCGGCGGCTGCGACAGGATCCGCATCATCGAGC
>JAKSPW010000057.1 GCA_024404435.1 Clostridia bacterium
CCGAGTTCCTCGGCAGAGTAAAGAACGGCGGTAAGCTCCCGCTTATCACCTCCTGCTCACCCGGATGGGTCAAGTACTGCGAGCACTACTTCCCGGAGATGACGGAGAACCTCTCCACCTGCAAGTCTCCTCAGCAGATGTTCGGTGCAGTCTACAAGACGTACTTCGCAGAAAAGCTCGGACTCGATCCGAAGGACATCGTTTTCGTTTCCGCTATCCCGTGCACGGCTAAGAAGTTCGAAGTCGGCAGAGACGGCCAGGACGTTAACGGTATGCCCGGAGTTGATATCGCAGTCACGACGCGCGAACTCGGCAGAATGATCGAGGCTGCAGGCATCGACTTCCTGAAGCTCGACGACGCTAAGTTCGACGAGCCGATCGACGTCGGCTCCGGCGCAGGCGTCATCTTCGGCGCAACGGGCGGCGTTATGGAAGCTGCTCTCAGAACGGCTGCAGAAGTTATCGAAGGCAAGCCGCTTGAAAAGCTCGAATTCGAAGACGTCCGCGGTACTGACGGCATCAAGTTCGCAACGTATAAGCTCGGCGACATCACACTGAACGTGGCAGTCGCTTCCGGCACGGCTAACGCCTCCAAGCTCCTCAAGGGTGTCGAGGACGGAACGTATGACGTTCAGTTCATCGAGATCATGGCTTGCCCGGGCGGATGCGTAAACGGCGGCGGCCAGCCCACACAGCCTGCATCTGTCAGAAATACAGTCGACCTCAAGACTCTCCGTGCAAACGTTCTTTACACGGCAGATAAGAATCTTGACCTGCGTAAGTCTCACGAGAACTCCATCGTTAAGAAGATCTACGAAGAGTTCCTCGGCGAGCCCAACAGCCACAAGGCTCATGAGCTCCTCCACACGCACTACGTCAAGAGAGGCCTTTGATTGATAGTAGAGTAATAATTTGCGGGAGGAAACTTTTTCGAGAAAAAGCTTCCTCCCGCACCCTCTTCCAAAAAGCTTTATAAAAACGGCTCTGTGTACTTTTTGTGCACGGAGTCTTTTTTGTCTGCGGCGGAATGTGACAAAAAATACTATTTTCTTTTCTGTGATATTGAAATAGTTTATCAAATGATGTATAATAATTATGTATATGATTTTTGCGCGGATACGGTGAACCGGACGCGCAGAGAACAAATTATATGCAAATGCATAAAAAGAAAAAGGCAGTCAGTAAATGAAGTATAAAGCAGTGCTTTTCGATCTCGACGGAACTCTCCTCGATACCTTATCCGACCTTACGTATTCGGTAAACCTCGTGCTCACGAGGCACGGTTGGCCGACCCGTACGGAGGACGAAGTCAGACGCTTCGTCGGTAACGGAGCAGCGAAGCTGATGATGCGTTCAATGCCCGATGACGTGGACGCCGATACGGCAAATAAGGCAATTGACGAATACCGAGCCGTGTATCTCGAGAACAGAGAACGCTCGACGGCACCGTACGACGGAGTGTGCGATCTGATCGACAGGCTCCATGCCGACGGCAGACTCGTCGGCGTCGTATCGAACAAATACTTCAAGTCGACCGATGCTCTCTGCAAAAAGTTTTTCCCGACGGTCGACTTCGCGTTCGGTGAGATGGAGGAGTGCAGCATCCGCCGCAAGCCGTACCCGGACATGGTCGAAAAGGTGATGGAAGAACTCGGAGTCACCTCCGACGAGTCGATTTTTGTCGGAGACTCGGAGACCGATATCGAAACTGCTCATAACGCGCACATGAAGTGCATCTCAGTCACCTGGGGCTTCAGGGACAGAGAGACGCTCGAAAAAGCCGGTGCGGACTATTTTGCAGACTCTGCCGCGTCATTTGACGAAATTCTGAGAAGCGCCGAAAGATAAAAGATAAGAAATAAGAGATAGGACATCAATATGGTATTTTCACATCCTTTTTTCGTTTACGGCTTCCTGCCGCTGCTCTTCCTCTGTTATTATATTGCCAAGTCAGACGGTACGAGAAGAGCGATACTTATCCTCTTCTCCCTCGTGTTCTATGCGTGGGGCGAGCCGGTCTACGTCTTTCTGATGATCTTCTCGGTCGCGTTCAACTATCTGTTCGGACGTCTGATCGACCTGTACCGCAGAAACCGCTTCATGAAGAAGCTCTGGCTCGTGCTTGCCGTGATACTGAATCTCGGGATACTCGTATTTTTCAAGTATACGGGCTTCCTCGTTTCCAACTTTAACGGCATATTCCGCACGGGATTTACTGTCCCGAGCATCGTGATGCCGATCGGTATCAGTTTCTTCACGTTCCAGGCAATGTCGTACGTCATTGACGTTTACCGCGGTGACACCGAGGTGCAGATGTCGTTCCCGAGGCTGCTCCTTTACGTTTCGTTCTTCCCGCAGCTCATCGCCGGACCCATCGTCAGATATAAGGACATCGAGATGCAGCTCGACGATATGAGAGTACGCCCGTACGATATCTGCGACGGAATGTACCGCTTTGTGAGCGGCGCGGCTAAGAAGCTTCTGCTTGCAGACTCCTGCTTCGCGGCGGCGACCTCGTTTTACGGACTTACCGACGAAGTCACGTTCGTCGGACGCTGGATGGGCGCGGCATTCTACGCTCTTTACATCTACTACGACTTTTCTGGATACTCGGACATGGCGATCGGACTCGGCAAGATGTTCGGCTTCCGCTTCCTCGAAAACTTCGACTATCCTTACGCGTCTCACACCGCAACGGAGTTCTGGAGACGCTGGCACATCTCTCTCGGCACGTTCTTCCGCGATTACGTTTACATTCCGCTCGGCGGAAACAGACGCCATCATCTCAGAAACATTCTCGTCGTGTGGTTCCTGACGGGACTCTGGCACGGCGCATCATGGAACTTCGTCATCTGGGGCCTGTTCTATGGGGTGCTCCTGATATTTGAAAAGAAGTTCTTCATCAGATTCCTCGACGGCCTCGGGAAGGTATCCTACTCGATCATCACGAGAATATACTCGGCGGTCATCACGATGTTCGGCTTTGCGATCTTCTACTTCACGGAGAACACGGCGAAGTCGATCGGATATCTCTTCGGCATCGGACTTGACTCGTTCAGCGGGCTCTTCACGCGCTCGCTCATCACTTCAAATATCTTCTTGCTCATTATCGGCGTGTTTTTCGCATATCCTATCATGCCGAAGCTGATTGACATGGGCAAGCGCATCCTCGGCGTTTCGTACGAGGTCAGACGCGGCACGATGCTCGTCACCACCTTTGTGCTGATGGCACTTGCAACGGCAAAAATGGTCGGGAACACGTTCAGCCCGTTCTTATACTGGAACTTCTGAGAAAGGGGGAGGCTAAATGGATAACCGTCAAAGACTGATAAGACAGAACTACGAGCGCCGCATGAGAGCGAGAAAAAACAGACAGACGGACGTGATCTGCATTTCCGTTGCCGCGATCGTATTCGGCATTTTCGTAATCTTAAATTTGTTCCAGTTCAACCGCCCCACGAAATCGGAGGTGGAGAAAAGGGAACTCGCACGCTTCCCGAAGCTGACGTGGTCTTCTCTCACGAGCGGAGACTTTACCGAGGGTATCAACAGCTTTTTCGCGGACACCTTCGTTTTTCGCGACAATTTCGTCTCGCTTTCAAAGAAGCTTGATACGCTGAAGGGTGCAAAGGGAGACTTTGAACTCATCGGCGGAGGCGGCGGACACGGAGACGACGGCCCGAGCGGCATCGGCGACGTACTCGATAATCTCGATACCGAGCCCGTTCAGACAAAGGAGCCTGAACCCGTCGATCCGACGGCGAAAATCAAACTCTCGAAATCTCAGGTCAAGCTGACGGTCGGCGGAGGTGTTGCCGTCACGGCAGAGGTATCCGACGGCACGGTACCGACGTGGAGCGTCGATAACGAGCTGATAATCTCGCTTACCGCCGACGGCGCAACGGCGAATATCAAGGGACTTGCCGAAGGAGACGCCAACCTTACCTGCACGGCGGGAAGTGAGAGCGCTGTCTGCACCGTTTCCGTCGAGAAGGTATCGGCAGGCGGCGTCGACAACGGCGACACGGCAGACTTCATGACGAACGGACTGTTCATCTACGGAGACGCGGTCTACACGTCCCCGTGGTATATCGAGCAGAACTCCAAGGATTACGGCGACGTTGCGGAATACTATGCAAAGCTCTTCCCGGATGCGAGAATGAGCGTCTGCGTCATCCCGACCTCCGCGATCAAGATAGACAATAAGGAAATTCTCTCGAAGTTCCCCGATCAGGAGTGGGTCTTCTCCGAAATGTCCCGCATCGTCGGACGCGAGACCGTCAACTTCGTCGACACCTATCATCCGCTCTTCGATCACCGCGACGAGTACGTCTATTTCAGAAGCGATCACCACTGGACGCAGCGCGGCGCTTACTATGCGTATAAGGCATTCGTCGAGTCTATCGGACTCGAGGCAACGCCGATCACCGGCTTTGACGTTCTGACTCTTTCCACCGAATACAGCGGCTCGATGTACGACTATACGCAGGACGAGAGAGTCAAGACCTTCAAGGACACCGTTGAAGCGTTCATGTCGAAAAAGAAAATGACGATGACGGTGACGGACAGAAGCGGCAACGTTGCGGAATACGATTCGGCGATCATGGCGTGGAGTGAAACGTATGCTGCTTTCCTTTGCGGAGACAATCCGTACACGGTCATCAACGTTCCCGAAAATCCGCAGGACAGAAACATCCTCGTCCTGAAGGATTCCTACGGCAACGCGTTCGTTCCGTTCCTTGCCGAAAACTTCGGTAATATCATGGTGGTGGACACGAGATATTCCGACATGAATATCAAGGATATGTTTGCGGACTATCACCTGACGGACATTCTTTTCGTCAACAACCTCGAGGCGGCAAATTCTCCCGCATGGGCGAAAATGTACCTCAAAGCCGTCGGAGTGCAGGTCGACTGATGAAAAAAGAATATAATCCGCACGTAAATCACAGAAAGCGCCTTCGCGACAGATTCAGCCGCGAAGGCGCAGATGCATTTCAGCCGCACGAGCTCCTCGAGCTGTTTCTTTTCGATGCACGCCCGAGAGTGAACACGAATACCATTGCTCACGCGCTGATTGACCGCTTCGGCTCGCTTGAGGGCGTGCTGACGGCTGACGTCAGGGAGCTTACCAAGGTAAAAGGCGTCGGAATAAAGACGGCTGAATATATAAAGAAGGCATATATCGACGAGATGCGCGAGACGGAAGAGATCTTCCGCCGGAGTCCGATGGTGAGCTTCGAGCGCGCGTCGAATTATCTCATAAGTCACATGAAAACGGCAAAAACGGATATCTGCCATGTCTTTACGGATGAAAATCATTTCGTTCTGGACGTAAGCGACGGCTCGCCCGGGATACCGGACGGCGCTGCAGGTGTCATCATCGGCGTGAAAAGCGATACCGTGCCCCTCCGGACAGAGGAGTTTGAACGGCGCGGGATCACCGTGACTGACGTAATAAAGGTCGAAGGCTACGATGCCGTGAGCATCAAAAAGGAGACAAAATGAGACCTATCGAAAAATGGATCTGGCTTCCCGAAGACAAGTATCCGAACAATCAGAGACCTAAACTCAACTGCATACAGGGCGGAAAAGGGGACGCTTATACCGTAGCTGCATTTTCCCGCAGATATGAGCTGAAAAAGAGCATAAAAAGCGTAAAGCTCCGCTTTTCCGGAGACTCGACCTTCAGACTTTTCACGGAAGGCGACAACGGCAGGCTCCTCGTTGCGATGGGCCCTGCTTCTCAGGGAGGAGATTTTCTCTATCTCAAAAAGCCGTTCCCGAACTATTATTCCTACGTCACGGAGCTGGACGCACACGGCGATCTTGAGCAGCCGTTCAGCCGCGGTGAGCTCTCACTGTATGCAGAGGTGCAGATGAATCCGTCGACGCTGTTCATGTTTTCACGCGGACACGGAGGCTTTATGCTGACCGCCGAGGTGACTTTTGAAAACGGTGAAAAGACCGTTCTCATGACGGACGAAACGTGGAAGGCAAAGAAGCTCGGAGCTTACTGCCTGCGTGAGCATTTTGACATGAGGAATGCGGACGGGGAAGAGTGCCCCGCCGAGGTACTTCGGAATATCTGGTACACCGAGGACTCACCGCTGCCGCTCTGCGTTTATCATCCCGTCACGTCGGGTGACGGTGCACCGCTCCGTGTCGGCGCGGGAAAAGCGGAGACCTTCGATCTTCCTTTTGACAAAATATACGCTTGCTACCTTTCCGTATCGGCAAAAGCTCCGGGCGGAGACCTGTCCGTTGACGTGAGAATGTACGAGACGGATGAAGAAGGAGAAGCGGAATCGCTTTACTTCGAAGGGGATGCGGAGTACCTCGGATTTTCACTTCACAGCGCGGGCGGACTCAGACTAACCGTCAGAAACGGCGGAACACTTCCCGCTGAGCTCACCGCGTCCGTGCTTGCCTCTCATTATCCGACACCGGTCAGAGCCGTGACGACAACGTCGGACCGGGACCTCGATCTTGTGACCGAGGTCTGCGCTCACACGCTGAAATACTGCAGACAGACTCTTCATCTTGACAGCCCGCGCCACTGCGAACCGCTCGCATGCACGGGAGACTATTATATTGAAACTCTGATGACGGCGTTCACGTTCGGAGATATGCGCCTTGCCGAGTTCGACGTCAGACGCACGGCAGAGATCCTCAGGTATCAGGACGGCAGAATGTTCCACACGACCTATTCTCTCATCTGGGTGCAGATGCTGTGGGACACCTATATGCTGACGGGCGGGAAGTCGCTCCTTTCGGACTGTGAAGATGCTCTCCTGATCCTGCTTGAAAGGTTCAGCGGCTATCTCGGAGAAAACGGACTCATAGAGACGCCGCCCGACTATATGTTCATCGATTGGCTCGATCCGGACGGGATATCGCTCCACCACCCGCCGAAGGCGCTCGGTCAGACCTGCCTCTGCCTCTTTTACTACGGCGCACTGAAGACCGCCGCGCGCATTTACCGCGAGCTCGGCGAGGATGCGATGGCAGCAAAATCGGAAAATGATGCCGAAACGCTGAAAAAAGCTGTCATTGACAATCTCTACGACGCGGAGCGCGGGCTCTTCTTCGAGGGACTGAATACTCCGTCTCCGGAGGAACTGCTGTACGAATATATGCCGCAGAACGTAGAAAAGAGATATTACCGCCGCCACGCGAACATTCTCGCCGCGTACTTCGGAATATTCGATACGGAAAAATGCCGCGACGTACTCCGCCGCGTGTGGGAAGACGACTCGCTCGGCGAGGTACAGCCGTATTTCACGCATTTCTGGCTCGAGGCGATTTACAGAAACGGCCTCAGGGACGAGATGACCCTGCCTCTGCTTGACAAGTGGAAGGAGCCCGTGAAGGAGTGCTCTAAGGGACTCGCGGAAGGCTTCTATAAGCCCGAGCCGACTTATCACTTCGACCACAGCCACGCGTGGGGAGGCACTCCCGCTTGCGCTCTGCCGAAGGCACTTTCGGGTATCGAGATACTCGAGCCGGGATATAAAAAGATCAGTCTTTCACCGTCCCTCCTCGGACTCGACTCGGCACACGTCGATGTGCCGACGCCGTTCGGTATGCTGACAGTTGACCTTGAAAAGGGAAGCGAGCCGAGGATCTTTGTGCCCGACGGAATCACAATGTAAAAAAAACAGCCGCACTGCGGCTGTTTTTTAATGGAGCCCGCAAAGCGGGCGAGAATTCATGACACTCTGCCGCGGCAGAGTGTCAATTCATGAACTTGCCGTGCAAGTTCAATTCATGCCGCCGGCGGCAATGCATTCTTTTTTAATGAATTCT
>JAKSPW010000058.1 GCA_024404435.1 Clostridia bacterium
TACCTAAGCTCATATGACTACGAGACGGTACCAGAGCTGCCTCGATTAAGGAGAAACGCTGTGAGAAATATCAACCTTAGCCTGCTCGGCGCTCCCGGCGCCGGCAAGGGCACACAGGCGGAGATCATCTCCGAAAAGTACGGAATTCCCGCAATTTCGACGGGCGCTATCATCCGCGAGGAGATAGCTTCCGGCTCACCCCTCGGTGAGACAGTCAAGAGCTACACACAGGCGGGCGCGCTCGTTCCCGATGAGGTCGTCATCGACATCATCAAGGCGAGACTCGCAAAGCCCGACTGCGAGAACGGCTTCATCCTTGACGGCTTCCCGAGAACGGTACCTCAGGCTGAGGCACTGTGCGAGCTCGGTGTCGAGATAACCGACGTTATCTCCATCGAAGTCGCAGACGAGGACATCATGGACAGAATGGCAGGCAGACGCGTATGCAAGGCATGCGGCGCAACCTTCCACACGAAGTTCAAGCCCTCGCCGAACGGTGAAAAATGCACCTGCGGAGCAGAGCTCACACGCCGCGCGGACGACGATCCCGAGGTAGTGAAGAGCAGACTCGTCATCTATCACGAGACGACCGAGCCTCTTAAAGCATTTTACGAGGCAAAGGGACTTCTCAAGATCGTCTACGGTCAGGAAAAGCTCGAAGACACGACGGCACTTACGGCGGCAGCGCTTGAAGGCTGAGTCGTACGGGGCATTTTGAAATGATCAACGTAAAAACTCCCGAACAGATCAAAAAAATGATGGTCGCGGGTCGTATCACCGGCGAGGCACTTGCCCTCGCCGGGGAAATGGTGCGGCCCGGGATCACGACGAAGCAGCTGGACTCGAAGATCCGCGCACACATCGAAAAATGCGGCGCGAGACCTTCCTTCCTCGGCTACGGCGGCTTTCCCGCCTCGGCCTGCATTTCCGTCAACAACGAGGTCATCCACGGTATCCCGTCGGGCAAGGTGCTCGAAGAGGGAGACATCGTGAAGATCGACGTCGGAGCGTACAAGGACGGCTTCCACGGAGACAGCGCGAACACCTTCGCGGTGGGACGCATCTCTCCCGAGGCTCAGGCGCTCATCGACGCGACGCGCGAATCCTTTTATAAAGGGATCGAGGCGATCGGCATCGAGAACGCAAGGCTCGGTGACATAGGTCACGCGATCGAGCAGTACGTCGCCGACAGAGGTTACTCGGTGGTGAGGAAATACGTGGGGCACGGAGTCGGACACGATCTTCACGAAGATCCGAACGTTCCGAACTACGGCACTCCCGGGCGCGGCGTGAGACTTTGCCGCGGCATGGTCATCGCGATCGAGCCGATGGTGAACGCCGGAGGGTATGAAGTCATCGAGCGCCCCGATAAGTGGACGGTCGTGACGAAGGACTCATCGTTGTCTGCTCACTACGAGCACACGGTGGCGCTCACAGCCGACGGACCGCTGCTCCTGACCAAGGTGGACTGATGGAATACTTCGGTACCGTGGTCAGAAGCACACGGGGCAGAGACAGATACAGAGTCTTCGCCGTGATCGGCACGGACGGTGAATATCTTACCGTCGCCGACGGCGGGCTTCACAAGGTCGCCTCTCCCAAGCGCAAGAACCTGCGTCACGTCGAGGTGATCGGTCATATGACCGACGCCGAAGAAAAGAGACTCAGAGAGAGCCTCACGGACGAAACGGTTCGGGAAATAATCACGTCATACGACAAGCGGAAATAACGTAATAACGGAGGAACTATGCCGAAGGATGATGTAATCGAATTTGAAGGCGTCGTTGTTGAGGCACTGCCCAACGCGACCTTCAAGGTCAAGCTTCCGAACGATATGATCGTAACGGCTCATATCTCCGGTAAGCTCAGAATGAACTATATTAAGATACTTCCCGGCGACAAGGTCAAGATCGAGGTTTCGATCTACGATCCCACCAAGGGAAGGATAACATGGCGCACAAAAGGCTGATAAGAATCAGTTAACGCAAGAGAAAGGGGTTATAACTGTGAAAGTAAAACCTTCCGTAAAGAAAATCTGCGATAAGTGCAAGATCATAAAGCGTCACGGCAGAGTGATGGTCATTTGTGAGAATCCGAAGCACAAGCAGAGACAGGGCTGATAGTCCTGCAATACCGAAAAAGAGGTGAAAAGAAAACATGGCTCGTATATCAGGTGTTGATATTCCTAATAACAAGCGCGTTGAGATCGCTCTTACCTATATCTACGGTATCGGTCTGAAGAGCTCCAAGGACATCCTTGCCAAGACAGGCATCGATCCCGACACAAGAGCAAAAGACCTGACAGAGGACGATATTGCAAAACTTCGTGACGAAATCGAAAACAACTACAAGGTTGAAGGAGAACTTCGCCGTGAGGTAAGCCTCAACATCAAGCGTCTGACCGAGATCAACTGCTATCGCGGTATCAGACACAGAAAGGGTCTCCCCGTTCGCGGTCAGAGAACCAAAACAAACGCAAGAACCAGAAAGGGTCCTGCGAAGACGATAGCTAATAAGAAGAAGTAAGGAGAACCGATAATGGCAAAAGTTGCAAAAAAGGTTGTAAAGAAGCGCCGCGAGAAAAAGAACGTAGAAAAAGGCGCAGCGCACATCAAATCATCCTTCAATAACACAATTATTACCATCACCGACGTAGCAGGCAACACAGTTGCATGGGCATCCTCGGGAGCTATGGGATTCAAGGGTTCCAGAAAGAACACTCCTTACGCTGCACAGACTGCCGCAGAAGCTGCTGCAAAAGGTGCTATGGACCACGGTATGAAGACTGTTGAAGTCTTCGTAAAGGGCCCGGGCAACGGCCGTGAGGCTGCTATCCGCGCACTTCAGCCCACAGGTCGGAACATTACACTCATCAAGGACGTAACGACCATCCCGCATAACGGATGCCGTCCGCCCAAGCGCAGAAGAGTATAATTACAACAGGAGGAACAAGAAGTTATGGCAAGATATACAGGTGCTTCCTGCAAGCTTTGCCGCAGAGAAGGCAAGAAGCTCTTCCTTAAGGGCGACAGATGCCTCAGCGACAAGTGTGCCGTTGCAAGACGCTCGACCGTTCCCGGTCAGCACGGTGCAGGACGCAAGAACGTAAAAGAATACGGACTCCAGCTCAGAGAGAAGCAGACCGCTCGCCGTTACTACGGTGTCCAGGAAAAGCAGTTCAAGGGCTACTACGTTGAAGCCGACAGAAAAGAAGGCGTCGCAGGCGAAAACCTCCTGCAGATCCTCGAGAGACGTTTCGACAACGTAGTTTACAGAATGGGTATGGCTTCGAGCCGTAAAGAGGCTCGTCAGTTCGTTCGTCACGCTCATTTCACGCTTAACGGCAAGAAGGCCGACATCCCGTCCATCATTCTGAAGGTCGGCGACGTCATCGCCCTCAAGGAAAAGAGCCGCTCGAGCGAGAAGTTCAAGGCTCTTATCGAAGACGCAAGCTCCGCTATCTGCCCGAAGTGGCTTGAAGTTGATCTTGACAAGGTAAGCGCAAAGGTCGTCGCTCTCCCGCAGAGAGAAGACATCGACTTCCCGTTCGAAGAACAGCTTATCATCGAGCTTTACTCCAAATAATGACCTGCCTCTGTGTCCGTCGCGACCGACAGGTCATCGGAGTTTGCCCGGGCGGAACACGGATTTGTATTTGCACCCGCCGCGTCGAATCGCGGCATGACGGCAAACATTAAATTTTACAGGGAGGGTTGTTATATAAATGATAGAAATAGAAAAGCCGAATATAGCTACAATCAATATGAGTGAGGATGGCACGAACGGCAAGTTCATTATCGAACCTCTTGAGAGAGGCTACGGCATCACGCTCGGAAACTCTCTCCGCCGCGTACTCATCAACTCTCTTCCCGGCGTTGCGGTTTCGAACATCAAGATCGACGGCGTTCTTCACGAGATCACTACGATCTCCGGCGTCAAGGAAGACGTTCCCGAAATCGTACTTAACGTAAAGGGTATCGTTGCAAAGCTCTTCTGCGAAGGCTCGAAGACGGTCGTTATCGATTGCTCCGGCGAAAGAGAAATTACGGCCGGCGACATCAAGACTGATGCCGACATCGAGATCCTGAACCCCGAACACCATCTCTGCACCGTAGGCGAAAACATCCGCTTCTACATGGAGCTGACCTTCGATCACGGCAGAGGATACGTCTCGGGTGACAAGAACAAGCAGATCTACCTTGACAACAACCCCGGAATGTCTGCCCCCATCGGCACGATATTCACGGACTCGATCTACACCCCCGTATACCATGTCAATTACACAGTCGAGAATACGCGTGTCGGAAGCAGCACGGATTACGACAAGCTCACGCTTGAAGTGCTGACCAACGGCGTTATCCTCGCAAAAGAAGCGATTTCGCTTGGAGCCAAGATACTCAACGAACATCTCAACCTGTTCGTCAATCTGTCGGACGAGGCTAAGAACGCGGAGATCATGGTTGAACGCGAAGAGACCATCAAGGAAAAGGTCCTTGAGATGACCATTGAGGAGCTTGACATGTCCGTAAGAAGCTTCAATTGCCTGAAGCGCGCGGGCATCGATACGGTTGAGGATCTCATCAACCGCACCGAGGACGAAATGATGAAGGTCAGAAACCTCGGTAAGAAATCGCTCGAAGAGGTCATCCAGAAGCTTGCTTCTCTCGGACTTACACTGAAGCAGGAAGAAGAATGATCCCTTGCCTCACAGAGGCGTGGCATCGTATGCCGAAACCGACCTCCGGGTCGGACACAAAAAACTTTGCAAAAGGAGGACATGGAAATGCCCGGTACCAGAAAACTCGGCAGAACATCAGCACACAGAAACGCTATGCTCCGCGGTATGGTAACGTATCTCCTGGAAAAAGGTTCCATCGAGACGACTCTTACCAGAGCTAAAGAAGTTCGTGCTATGGCCGAAAAAATGATCACTCTCGGCAAGAAGAATACTCTTGCTACACGCCGTCAGGCTTTCTCGTATATCACAAAGCGTGAAGTTGTAACAAAGCTGTTCGACGAGATCGCTCCGAAGTACGCTGACAGAAACGGCGGTTATACACAGATCTACAAACTCGGACCGCGTCGCGGTGACGCAGCCGAGATGGCTCTGATCAAACTGATCGAGGACTAAGTTATAATTAACTCGGGGAAGCCCATGCGGGCTTCCCCTTTCCTCTTTTTTCGGAGAAAATGATACACAAATCCGCCGTTTTGTGGTAAAATATAAGCACATCACAAAAGAGGTGCAAGAATGACTATCAACGAAAGATTATCGGCTGAACTGAAGATCAGCCTGAAGCAGATCGATGCTGCAGTCGAGCTGCTTGACGCGGGAAATACCGTCCCGTTCATCTCACGATACAGAAAGGAAGTCACCGGCGGGCTCGACGACGAGCAGCTCAGACGCCTTACCGAGAGACTGACGTATCTGCGCAATCTCGAAGAGAAAAAAGCGGAAGTGAAGAAGCTCATCGACGCGCAGGGCAAGCTGACCGAGGAGCTCGTGGCGGCTCTCGACGCGGCGCAGACCGTGACGGAGGTGGACGACATCTACCGCCCGTACCGCCCGAAGAGAAGAACGAGAGCGTCCGTGGCGCGTGAGAGAGGCCTTGAGCCGCTCGCGAAGCTGATCCTTGAGCAGAATAAGACTTACGAGCCGTCGATCATGGAGATCGCGGCAGGATATATCAACGTTGACGCGGGAGTCGCCGATGCCGACGCGGCGATCGCGGGCGCGTGCGACATCATCGCGGAGGACATTTCCGACAACGCCGACATCCGCCGCGGAGTCAGAACTCTGACCGCGAAGCACGGCACGATCGAGTCGAAGAAGCTCGAGGACGGCCCCGTCTACGAACAGTATTACGATTACAGCGAGTCGACCGCGAAGATCCCGCCGCACCGCATCCTCGCGCTGAACAGGGCGGAAAAAGAGGGCGTTCTGAAGGTTTCCGTGACGGTGGATCACGACTCGATGGTGAAATACATCCTCTCTCACGTCATGACGAACGCGTCCTCACCCGTGGCGGACCTCATCACGGCGACTGTCACGGACAGCTATGACAGACTTATCGCTCCGTCGGTGGAGCGCGAGATCAGGGCAGACCTGTTCGACGCGGCGAGCGAGTCCGCTATCGGGCTTTTCTCACAGAACCTCAGAGGCCTTCTCATGGGCGCGCCGCTTAAGGGCAAGACCGTCCTCGGCTACGACCCCGGCTACCGCACGGGCTGCAAGCTGGCGGTCATCACGCCTACCGGAAGCGTCGTCGACACGGCAGTCATCTACCCGACGAAGCCGCACGAGAAGATCGCCGAATCCAAAAGAATCGTTGAGAGACTCATCCGCCGCTGGGGCGTCGACGTCGTCGCCATCGGCAACGGCACGGCATCGGGCGAGAGCGAGATGTTCATAGCGGAGCTTCTTTCGGAGCTCAAATGCGATACGAAATACATCATCGTCTCCGAGGCGGGCGCGTCGGTCTACTCCGCGTCGAAGCAGGGAGCCGAGGAATTCCCCGATTTCGACGTAACGCAGAGAAGCGCCGTCTCGATCGCGAGAAGACTGCAGGATCCGCTTGCGGAGCTCGTGAAGATCGATCCGAAGTCGATCGGTGTCGGTCAGTATCAGCACGACATGAAGGAAGCGCGGCTCGATGAGGCGCTCACGGGCGTGGTCGAGGACTGTGTCAACTCGGTCGGCGTCGACCTGAACACGGCATCGTACTCGCTCCTGTCGTACATTTCGGGCATCAATCTCGCGTCCGCGAAGAATATAGTGAAATACCGCGACGAAAACGGAGCCTTCCTCACGAGGGATGAGGTCAAAAAAGTCCCGCGCTTCGGTGCGAAGGCATACGAGCAGGCGGCGGGCTTCCTCAGAGTTCCGGACTCAAACGAGGTGCTTGACAACACGGGAGTCCACCCCGAGTCGTACAAGGTCGCCAAGAATCTGCTTAAAAAATTCGGATATACCGAAAAGGACGTCCTCGCGGGAGGACTGTCAAAAATAGCCGATGAGATAACGGCGTACGGTGCCGCGCGCCTTGCCGAGGAGCTCGGCTGCGGCGTGCCGACTCTGCACGACATCGCGGGCGAGCTTGCGAAGCCCGGACGTGACGTGCGTGACGAGCTTCCGCCGCCGGTGCTGAAGGAGAGAGTCCTTTCGATCGACGAGCTGACCGAGGGCATGGAGCTGACGGGAGTCGTGCGCAACGTCATCGACTTCGGAGCGTTCGTGGACATCGGAGTCCACCAGGACGGGCTCGTCCACGTCTCGGAGATCTCGGATCGCTTTATAAAGCACCCGTCGGAGGTCCTTTCCGTCGGCATGACCGTGAAGGTGCGCGTGAAGTCCATCGACCGCGCCCGCGGCAGGATCGGTCTGACTATGAAGAGTAAATAAAATATATTGCGGGGGAGACTTTTTCACGAAAAAGTCTCCCCCGCCCTTCAAAAAGCTTTGAAAAGAGTGGTCTTGGGTGATTTCTTTTTGAAGTTTTTGTCCGTCGACCGCTTCACTTAGTCCCTTTTTAAAGTTTTTCGTCCCTCCTTTTTTCAAAAAGGAGGGCGAGGTCAAGGGCGAGCAGCCCTTGTATGGGCACTCTTTTTGCAAAGCTTTTTCTCGTGCCTGTTTCAGGCGAGAAAAAGCGGACGTGACTGTTGAAGCACTCGTCGTCAGCAGCTTTTCTTCACGTTGCCCGTGCGAAAAGTGAGCGCGAGGCAACACGCTGCCGCAGTTGACGGGCAAACTCCTGAAAACAGAAAACTCAATGCTCAATGCTCAA
>JAKSPW010000059.1 GCA_024404435.1 Clostridia bacterium
CCATTCCCGGCGCGTCTCCCTTCGAGTGCGGGAATTATTCCGACATGGATCTCCCCGCCGCAAAAGCGAGAGCGAAAAAGTTTTTATCGGTTCTCACCTGAAAGGATGTCGGAACGGACGCTATGACTATGAACTACGACGCACCTATACTCGAGTTCGATGAAGCGGAAAACGCGATAATCGACCCGGAGGATTTTGTTAAGACAGCGGGGACTTTCTCCTGCGACAAAGTGATCATGACTTTCTTTCCCGAAGTAATGGAAAAGCTGAAAAGTGACGGCACGATAATGCACGAAAAGACGATCGACGGCGAAAATCCCCTAACCGTATACCGCTTCGCGGACTCCGACGTGCTGATCGTGCTGGGCGAGGTCGGCTGTCCCGCCTGCGCCGGAGACCTTGACCTCTTCCACGCGATGGGCGTGAAAAAAGTCATGTTCTGCGGAGGCGGCGGAGTCCTTGACCGCGACATCGCGGTCGGGCGTGTCCTCGTCGTCGAGGGCGCGATCCGTGACGAGGGATTTTCATATCATTATCTGAAGCCGTCGCGGTACGTTTACACGGACGAAAAAGTGACGGAAAAGATCGCGGAGCATCTTGACAAAAAGAATGTTCCGTACATCAAGGGGCTGACGTGGACGACGGATGCGATCTTCCGCGAGACGGCGGGAAAGGTCGCGAAAAGGCGAGCCGAAGGCGCAAAGATCGTCGAAATGGAGCAGGCGGGCTGCATCGCGGTCGCAAAGTACAGAGGCTTCGATTACGGCGCGCTCATCTACGGCGGCGACGACGTGTCGGGCGGCGAATGGGACAACCGAAGCTGGCGGAGCCGCGACGGAGTCCGTTATGACCTCGTGATGATGTGCCGCGAGCTCGTTGACCTGATATAGCGGGAACTATTCCGACATGGACCTGCCCGCCGCGAAAGCGAGAGCCGCGAAATACGTTGAAATACTCTGAAAAAACGCCGAAAGGCGTTTTTTCTTATTATAGTTGCAATTTTTTTCGGAATATGCTATTATTAGGACAGAACGAACCCCAAACTAATGTAAAGGAGCTCATTCGGTATGAAAAAAATCATTTGTCTTATCCTTGCAATTTTCACGCTTGCGGGGCTTGTGTCCTGCGCGAAGGAAGTCCCGCCGATAAAGGACCACGAGCAGTCCTTCGGCTCACTTGACGGCGACGGCTACACGGTAGATCTGCCCGCGGGCGCACTCGATCTTTACCGCGACGTCACGG
The DNA here is from genome assembly GCA_024404435.1 of Clostridia bacterium. Lineage (GTDB taxonomy): Bacteria > Bacillota > Clostridia > Oscillospirales > CAG-272 > RUG11130. The sequence continues at coordinate 1,243 of JAKSPW010000059.1, forward strand.
TGACGCAGGACGGAGCGTGGCTCGATATCACCGCCGACGGGCTTGACACCGTGCGCCTTCACGAGCCCGTAACGGTCGAATTCGACCACGGGCGCGTGCCGCCGTCGGACTATCTGAAGTTCTTCGGTGTCTACGAGTACGAAGGCAGAGAATTCTATATCACGCCCGACCCCGACAGACTCGCGGACGGCGTGGTGTCCTTCGACATGTACCACTTTTCGCACGTCAGGTCAAAACTGCTCGGCGACGATGAAGTAAAGGCGAAAATGGCGAAGGAATTCGCCGCGCGCGAGATCATGAACGAGAACTCGTACGCCGCGGTGACCGAAGACAAGTCAACGGACGTTTACGCCTTCCTCGACAGCATCTACACGGCGCTTGACATCACCGACGACACCGCGAAGGGCAAGATCGCCCGCGCCGTGGTCGGTGAGATGAACGAGTCGCTCGGCAAGGTCGACTCGATGAAGAAGGTCACAGGCACCCTCACGGGCGTCGAGCTCGTGACGGCGATCCGGGACGGCGACACGACCGCGTTCACGAACAAGATCGCGGGTGTGGTCCTTGACGCCTATGCGAAAAACTGGAGCGACCTGTCAAAGAAATACGTCGGTGCGGGAGTCGGCGCCGTGCCCACAGCGATAATTAAGGCTATGGAAAGCGGAAGCTTCGCCGAGGGTGCCGAGGAGATCGCGAAGACTCTCGTCTCCGAGATACCGATAGTCAAGTACGCGAAGCTCGAGACCGAGCTGATCGGGATCGCCATCGACGTCTGGAGCGACTCGGAGACCGAGCTTGCTTATCAGGTCTACTCGGGCAGCGTGCCGATCGGCACGGGCGGCTACACCGCCGAGCCCGGTGACTTCGACACGATCGTCGCCGAGATGCGCGGCGCGTACAGGCAGATCGTGCTGAACGCGAAGCAGAAGTACTGCGACGTCAACAAGATCTCGATGAGCGATCTCGACGAAGACAAAGAGCTTTCCGAAAAGCTCGAGGCACAGACCATGCAGTCTCTGAAGCGTCAGTTCGACACGAGACGCGCAAATGAAGACAAGATAAACGAAGCGGCGGAGAAATACGAAAAGATCATCGCAAGCTTCGACTATAAGGATATGGATGGGGACGAGGACTTCGGTGTCCACCTTCTCACCGTCGGCGAGAGAGGATTTTCGCGCGGGGATGACCTCGGCTTCCGCATCGAGCGTCTGATGAGAGTCAGAGACGAAGTGATCGGCATGATCGGCGGAGACGATCCCGACAACCTCGACAGCGTCTTCGGTCCGCTCTCCGAGGAAGGTCACAACCGCCGCATCGCAGAGCTCGTCGACCTGTGGTACGCGCAGGAAAACGGAGTCGAGGGACGCCGTGCCGTCGCCGAGTTCGTTAAGGAAAACTACGGCGTCGACGTGCCGGGCTTCGAGTCCGCGGACTCCGAAAGCGGCAAGACCGACGGCGGGGACAAAGAAAAGAAGGACGACGATGACGACGACAATCTCGACAAGACCTACGCGTGGGAGCTCGTCGAGACCCGTGTTGACGTCAGGGATTCGACTAACGGCTGCGAGTACTCCGGAACGGAAAACGAGCACGTCTTCAAGGTCACGGACAAAAACGGCTCTGCCACCTTCATCGGAACGTGCGAAACGCCTCCGGAAAAGCTTTACGTTTACCAGTTCTTTGAAGTGAAAATGTCGTATAAGCTCGCGGAAGACAACGGTGCCAAGTGGATCACCAACGCCATCATAAGGCTCGACGACCCGGAGGTCGAGGTGGACAGCTGCACGAGTCATTCAAGCTCGGCAAGCAATATCGAGACCGGCGACTCGTGGATGTCGGTCAACAACTATGACGGCGACGCCGACTACACCCTCGGCGGGGAAGGCACCTTCCGCGGGATGATGGTGCCCGCAAACGGAAGAACAAGGTGGGCGATCATCTTCGAGACCGACGGCATCTACACGAAGTGGATATACGAATACAAAAAACAGTAACAAAACAAAAAAAGTGAAGCGTTAAGCTTCACTTTTTTGCTTCCCTGACCTTCGTCAGCCTGATTTTTTCGATGCGTTTCTGCAGGTTGAACGTGCGCGTCTCATCCGCGCGGAGCCGTTCCGCGATCTCCTGAAATTTCAGCTTTCTGTCCCTCGCGTTCTTGATGTAAACGTAATCGATAAAGCACTGATGGCACCAGTAATTCCGCATCTCGCGGATGCTGTCGAGCGTCTCGTAGTCCTCGTCGGACAGATCGGGAACGCCGTCGCTCGCGTCCGCTTTTTTAAGCTCGATAAGTATCCGCCCCATGCTCGCTTTTTCGAGCAGATCGACGTTCTCGTCGAAGTCACCGGGCTTCAGCGCGGCATAGATCATTCTGAGATCGTGCTCAATGCACTGCACCTCGAGCACGAGCTCACTGTGAGCGATCTTGAAAGCTTTACCTGTCATTTAACGAATCCTTTCTTCTCCACAGCATAAGTCCGTCATCAAAATATGCTTCGACTCTTCCCTCGTTTCTGAGATACGAAAGATACGAGCGCACCGTGCTTCCGATCAGCGCGTGCTGCTCGTCGTTCAGCGTGATCCCGAATCTCTTTGAAACGTCGCGGAGAATATAGTCAAATGCCGAATTTGCACAGCATTTTTCGACCTCTTCGGCTATCCCGCGAATTGACGCGATATTGAAATCCGCGAGCGGAGCTATGTCGTCCGTCGCTTCAGAGTGTGACGGAATGAACGTTTTACCCTTTAATTCCTTGACTTTTTCGAGTGTCGCGAGCGTCTCTCCGACGTCCCAGATATACCCTATCCCGTACTTTTCATACGTCTCTTTTGCAAGTAGACAATCGCCTAAAAATATGTTCCCATCTGCGGTTTCATAGCCCGTCATATCGGGAGAATGGCCAGGGAGTTCAACGCACTTCATGCCGTCGGGGAGGCATTCTGCACTCAGAGGCTCTGCATCGCACTCCTCCGCCATCATGAATCTGTGCCTCAGCTCCGTCGGCGGGCACGCGCCCCAGAGGGACGTCGGCTCGAGGATCGGATGCGAGGTAAAGCTATGCTCTATCCCTCTCGCGAAGACGCGGCATCCCGTTCTCATCTGAAGGAATCTGCAGCCGCCGATGTGGTCCGCGTGTGCGTGGGTGACGTAAACGGCCTTGAGCAGCCACCCCTCCTCCTCGAGGATGCGCAGGACCTTTTTGCCCGTCTGACTGTGATTTCCGCTGTCGATGACGACGCACTCGGCGCGTCCCGTTTTATGGACTCCGATCTTCGACGGGCAGTCGATATAATAGTCCCTGTCGGACAGTTTTACAAGCTCGTACATATTATTTGTCTTCCGCGAGGGAGTTCGTGTCGAGAGAATCTTTGAACACGACGAACCTCTGGAAAAGGAACTCTGTCACGAAATTGAAAAGCATATTGAGTACGGTAACAAAGTACTCGTTCCAGCCCCACTTATCCGTGAGGAAAGCCTCGATATACGTGCTGATCGGCGTGAACACGAGATAATAGAGGAACACGAGCATCATCGCCTTCGGTACGTTCGACGCGCTCTTGAAGGTGTAGCGCCTGTTCAGCGTGAAGTTCCACAGAACGCTCAACACGAGCGCGATGAGATAGCTTACCCAGTATTTCCAGTGGAAAAGCTCGTTCATCAGCGTGAACGAACCTATCTGTATCACTCCGGCGGACGCCGCGAAAAGAGTGTATTTGGCAGTTCTGATCAGTTCTTTTCTGTCCATTGTAATCTCCCGTACGTTTTTTTACATTTTATCACAAATCATCGTGTTTTTCAATAAAAAACTCCTGCCGGAGCAGGAGTTTTTATTTTCAGTGATTCACTCTCTTGCAGTATCTCATGATGATCGTAGATACCTGAGCGCGCGTTGCGTTTCCGCGGGGATCGAGGACAACGGTGCCGTTCTTGCTCGTGCCGCCGATGAGTCCCTCGTAAACTGCCCAGGAGAGCGCGTTCTTCGCGTACGAGCTTACCTTATTGCTGTCCGGGAAGGAGTCGAGAGACGCCGTGCCGTATTCGGAGAGGAAGCCTCTGTACTGCGTATAGCGCAGGAGGATCGTCGAAAGCTGCTCACGCGTGATCGGGCTCGAAGGAGAGAAGGTCGTCTCGGTCGTGCCGTTGACTATTCCCTTTTCGTATGCCCATGCGACGGAGTCGTGATACCAGCTCTGCTTCAGATCCGTGAACGGAACGGAAACGGAGGAGGCGGGCTGTCCCTCAAGTCTCCAGAGCACCGTGACGAGCATCGCACGGTTCATCGTTGCGGCGGGCTCGAACGTGTTCTCGCTCGTGCCGCCGAAGAGTCCGCGCCATACGACGTAGTCGATGCCCTCGTGAGCCCAGTTCGTATCCGCCACTCTGTCTTTGAAGGGCAGGCTGTAGCAGAACTCACCGACGTATTCGTTTCCGCACTTCGTGCAGATGAAGTTCGCCGTGCCGTGATTGTGCTCGACCGGAGGTACGACGAATTCCTTTACGGAATAGAAATGTCCGGTGGGAGCGGCGTCGACGTACTTGGTCTGTCCGCAGAGCGTGCAGGTAAGCTTCTTCGTGCCCGTTCCGGTGCAGGTAGGCTCAACCGTGATCTCGCCGGAGTTCCACACGTGGTTGTTATAGTCTCTCGGCAGTGACTTCGTTTCCGAGGCTCCGCACTTCGTGCAGGTCCTCTTCGCCGTGCCCTCGGCGCAGCAGGTAGAAGCCTTTGTCGTCTTCCAATCGCCGTAGAAGTGGATGCCCGTCGTCTCGCAGGACGGCTCCTTGACGGTGAAAGTGTACTTATACTGTTCGCCGCTGTAGTTGTAGAATTCGATATAAGCCGTGCCGGACTTGTTCTCCACCACGTCGTAGTAGTGCTTACCGTCGCTGTTGACGTTGTTCTTCGCGGTGTACTTGACGTTGGTGTCTTCGGTTCCGTCGGGATGGACGTATTTGATTATGGTCGTTGTCTGACCGATCGTATCGTAATTGTCGAACACGATGCGGTAAACGGTGTTTGCCTTAGCGGTGAACTTGTAAAAATCCGCTTCGTCGCAGTCGCTGTAAAGGTCACCGAGATAACCCGTTTTGGCAGTCCAAACCGTAAGGGGCGTTGCGTAGTCCTTCGTTCCGTTGAATTCTTTTTCAACGTTGGCGTTCTGGGAGAACGACAACTTGTATTTCGCAGTGAACGTGCCGGAGAAGACGTAGAAGCCCGCGCTGACTCCGAGGTAATAAGTGCCCGCGCCGAGTCCTACGCTCGTCGTTTCGCTGCTCTTTTTGGAGTCGCCGCAGCCGCCTGCCCAGACGAGATTCTGGTCCTTGTCGAGGATCATGTAGTAGAGGCCGTAATAAACGCCGTCATCGTCTGCCGGCTTTGTGGCGGTCACCGTCACGATTCCGGGAGATGAAAGCGAGAATTTGCTGTAATAAACGTCTTCATCCGTCGCGCTGTCCCACGATGCCGAGTACTGCGTGCCGAACGAAAGATTTCCCGCCGCACCGGGTGTCGTTGCGGCTGCGGACGCGGAAACGGACAGTACTGACAGAACCGACACCGTCATCACTACCGCGAGAATTATCGAAATGATACGTGTTTTCATTGAGATCCTCCGAAGATTTTTGTCTTTTTTATTTTATATCACGCGCATGGATTTGTCAATAAGAAATGAGCCGTTTGACGGACAAAAAACGCATCTTGCCGTCAAAAATCCACCACTTGCGGCGGGTGTGTTGACAAGGGAGGCTAAATCTGAGATAATATGATCAAACGGTACGGAAGGAGGAGAACATGAAACGAAAAGTCACCGTCGTCATCGACAGGGATGCCGACGAGGAAATCGTGATAAGATGCCGAGCGCTGACGCCGGAGATCGAATACATAAAAAGCGTCGCGGAAAGCGGCGGAACGGGAAACGAGATCATGCTCGAGCTTCAGGGCAGAGAGTACTTCATGCCTCTCTCCGACGTTCTATTCTTTGAGTCGGCATCGGACAAGACCGCCGCGCACACGCAGGACAAAATGCTCTACACGGACAAAACGCTCCGCGAGCTTGAAGGGACTCTGCCCGGGTATTTTGCAAGAGTCTCAAAGTCGTGCCTTCTGAACGTGCGCCGCGTTTCGTCAATGAAGCGGAGCGTGTCGGGCGTTTGCGAGGTCTGGCTCGACGGAGACGTGAAAAAGGTCTACGTCTCAAGAATGTACTACAAAGGTTTCAGAGAAAAGCTTACCGAATTAAGATTGCAATAATCGGAGGAGAATTATGAAAAAAAGAATCATCTGGGGGATAATCCTCATCATCTGCGCCGTCGCAGTCATCTGCTTCGCGGCGATCCCGGATTTCGCGCTCGGCTTTGATCTTCCCGTCTGGAAGATACTGCTCGGTGCCATCCTTCTGTACTTTATCATCCGTCGGATCGCGTGCTCTTCGACGCCCTGGAAAAGACTGTCCGTCTTTTTCTTGCTCGCGCTTTTGTTCATACTGCCCGAGCCGACCACAGCAGGTGCCGCGGGT
>JAKSPW010000006.1 GCA_024404435.1 Clostridia bacterium
TTTGCGCCGACACCCTCGGTTTCCCGACCGAGCACTCGCGGTATGGGTGTCGTTTGGGGCAGTTCTCCCGGCTCGCACGACTCACTTTCCGCCTTCTCGGGAATGCCCAATGGCTGACGGCTTGCGGCGCCGTGAAAAGTGATTATCCGTGCATACGGTGACGAGTTCGCTCAGGCTTCTCACCTGATTCTCTGTTAGGTCGGACGTGCCGACACCCCTGACGCACTCTTTATTTTATCATAAAACCGTCTGAAAAGCAAGAAAAGCGGACGTGTTGTCCGCTTTATTCTTTCTTTTTCAGCCTGAAGACGAGTCTTGCAAGTGCTCGTCCGTTGAACGGTATGAGAGGATAGAGGTAGCTCTTTTTACCGTTAGCCGTTTTGTTCGTCGCAACGAGAATCAGAGCGACGAGTACACCCGCGATAAATCCCGGATAGTCGAACAACGCGGTAAGGAGGAGCGTGAGCATCCTTAAATACTTGAAGGCATATCCGAGCTCGTAGCTCGACTGCGTGAAATTCGCGATGCCTACGAACGCCATGTACAGTATCACGTCGGGAGAAAGCCAGCCGACCGTCACGGCAAAATCACCGAGCAGAAGTCCTCCGACGACGGAAAGCGAGTTCGAGAGCATGTTCGGCGTATTCAGGGAAGCGAGCTTCAGCCCGTCAAGCGCAAATTCCGTAAGAAAAAGCTGCAGCAGTATCGGAAGATCACCGGGTTCAGACGGAATGATGAATCGCCACGCCTCGGGCAGAGAATCCGCGTGCATCAGAAGCAGATACCAGACCGGCGTCAGAAGCATGGTGAACCAGAAGATGACGTGCCTGAGAAGTCTCAGATAGGTTCCCGTCAGCGGAGGGAAGTAGTAGTCGTCCGTTTCCTGAAGAAAATCGAGGGCTGAAGTCGGAAAGATCATAGCTTCCGGACTGTTGTCGCAGAGAAGAATGATCCCGCCTTCGAGGATCGTCGCCGCCGCCGCGTCCGGCCGCTCCGTGGCTCTGATCTTCGGGAATGGATTGTACCATCTGTCGTGTATCAGTGACTCCGCAACGCTCTGATGACCGAGCACGAGAGAATCCGTTTCAAGTCCCGCGAGCTTTTCAGCAAGCTCGTCGACGTATTTTAAGTCCGCCTTGTCCGCCATGTAGCATAGTGCGAGATCGGTGCGCGTTCTTTTTCCCGCGTTAACGTATCTGACCGTCAGCCTCGGGTCGCGGATCCGTCTTCTGATCATTGCGGTATTGAAGATGAGCGTTTCGACGAATCCGTCGCGGCTTCCCCGCATGACGCGGTCGTTTTCGGGCTCGTCGGTCGTTCTTGCGGGATAAGTTCTCGCATCTATTATCAAAGCCTTATTGGCAAAACCGTCGCTGAAAAACGCCGTACATCCGCTCATCACAGAAAGGATTATCCGATCGAGCGAATCAGTGACCTCGACCTCAACGCTCGGAACACCTGCGGCGAATCTGTCGGCAGCTTCCGCCGAGCCGTCTCCGAAATCATTCAGCGTCACGAAATAAAACAGCAGCCTCTGCAGCATCTCCGCCTTTACGAAGCCGTCGATATAATACAATACGACGTCGTGTTCCGATATCTTCATTTCGCGCTTTATGACGTCAAAGTTTTCGTTTATTCTCAGCACTTCGTCGGTCAAGGCAACGTTCTTTTTGAAATCTTTTTCGAGAAAGGTATCTTTAAGAGGCAAAAAATCACTCCCGACGTACTTTTTCCTTTAGTATCTGTCGGGAGTGACGTTTTATTCACTGACTGAGTATTTCTTTCCGAAGAGTCTGTCGTAGGTGATTATCATATGTGAATCTCTGTAATATTTCTGATCTTTTGTCAGCCTCATTCTCATTTTTGAGTTATATCCGGGAGCGCTTGCCTGATAATCCTTCAAGAATTCCGTGAGCTTCGTCTGCGGAGCACCGATGAGCTCGCCTGCGGCACTCATAAGGCAATACGACGAAATGACGTTGTCTTTTCCTTCGTTCAGCATTGTCGATTCTTCAAGGTCGAAGTTGGCGTATATGAGGAACGGAGTCGTGAACACGGTCTTCAGATTCTCCTTGTAGAAACCGCTGCTGTCCGCAAGCCCCGTGTATCTGTACGCTGCCTTGTCGCTGCCGAGAGTCGGTGCGTGATCTCCGAAGAATACGATTACCGTGTCTTCTTCAGACGAATCAACGTAATCGATGAGCCTTCCGAGGGCACCGTCCGCGTTTCTCATGCAGTGTGTATACTGATTCACGAGATTTCTGAGGTCTTCGTCGTAGGTGTCGCAGTCAACTCTTACCTTCAATTCTTCCTCGGTGAACTTTTTGTCATACGGCTGATGACCTTCCATGCTGATGCCGAAGAGGAAGAGCGGATCGTCCGTTTCTTCGATAAAATACTCGATATACTTTTCAAACGAGAAGTCGGAAACGTTGCCTCCGTTGATCCACATCGGCACGTCCTCGATCTTCTTGAGTTCGTCAATGAAGTAGGTCTCTTCAAAGCCGATGAGAGGATATCTCGACTGCCTCATGTAGAAGTTGGGCAGATACGGATGGATCGACATGGTGTGATAGCCGAGAGACTTGTACAAAGCGGGGAAGGCTTCGAGATCACTCGTCACGTACTGGTATGGTACTGATCCGCTCGGCAGATGGTCGGTCGTCAGTCCTGTCAGCACCTCGAACTCGGGCTTTACCGTGCCGCCGCCGAAGCCGGTCGTCGCAAATCTGCCGGAGTATACGCCCTCGCGGGAGGTGATCTCATCAAAGCGGTTGTACGGGTTTTCGGATATGACGAGTCCGGGAAGGTCTCTGACGTCCCAGAAGCTTTCCTGAAGGATCAGGATCACGTTCGGATTTCTGAAGCCGTCAGCTTCGTTTGAGCCTTCGTATTTGTCGAAAATATCATTTACGGCACTTTCCGAATAACCTTCGGGCTCGGTCACGGCACTCGCAAGCACGTTGAGCGTGAAGCCGCCGATGAATCCGTTTGCGGAATAGTTTGTCGTTTCCTGAAGACCGCCGTTTGAGAAGCTCATTCCGTGGCGTGATGCGAGCTGTACGGCAGCCGAGGTGTTGCCGTAAGTGGCAAACAGAACGAGAACGGTTATTATCGCCGCGGGAATTCTGACGTTCCATCTGATGGGAAGAACCGTTTTCGTCAGCGCGACGATAACTGTCAGAAGAACGACTCCGCCGAGTATCCAGTAGAATTCTTCCGGAATGTGAATATTGAGGTATTCCGTCAGTATGTCGAGATTTCCCGTCTGCTGAAAGTCCCACGGATACATGTATTCGCCGGTCAGCTGATACTTGAAGAAGCTTGCGACGGACAGACCGAACGAGCCGAGACCGAGGACGGCACACGATACCCACAGCCTTTTGAAGACGAGAACGAGAAGCGCGGAAATAAGGTAAAGGATGATAAGGTCGAGAACGATCACCGACACTCTTTTGTCGAAGAGCTTTGTGATCATCTTGATTCCCGTATCGTTCTTTACGTGGACGTCGGACGTACTGAAATTGATATACTCCATCATGAGAAAACAGAGGAAAGGATATACGAGCCAGATGAGAGTGCCGAATACTCTGATCACGGCTTTCAGCCATTTCGGCTTTACAAACCACATTTTCGGCTGAGGAGTAAAGATAAATCTGTCAAAAAAATTCATTATGTCGCTTCTTTCTCGGGTTCAGTTCTGCTTTTTGAAGAATTCATACAGAAAGCAGGGTATCATTCCGTTATACAGTTTTTTTATCTTGTCGGCTCTCTTTCCGAACAGAGAGGGGAATCTTTCGTTCGGAGTGAGAATATAAAACTGCCAGTTTTCAAGCGTTTTGAACTGCTTTCCCATCTCGGAGTACAGTTTTTCGCACTCAGCTTCGGTCAGGAGCCTTTCACCGTACGGAGGATTCGTGACGACGGTACCGCGCCTGCCCTCCGTCGAAATATCGAGAGCGTCCATCACGCGCAGATCGATCGCGTCGGCAACTCCTGCCCGCATGGCGGATTCTCTCGCGATCCTCACGCAGTTTTCGTCGATGTCCGAGCCGAATGCCTCGAAGGCAGAGTCACGAACGATCAGGTCGTGCGCTTCGTCCCTCGCGTCTTTCCATATTCTTTCGGGGAAAAGAGAAAACTCTTCCGCCGCAAATGAACGCTTCATTCCGGGGGAGACGTTCTTCATCATCATGGCTCCCTCGATGACGATCGTTCCCGATCCGCAGAACGGATCGCGGAGCAGTACGTTTTCTCTCGGACGCGATGTGGCGACGAGAGCCGCCGCAAGCGTTTCTCTGAGAGGTGCGGCGACCGTTTCGGGACGGTAGCCTCTCTTGTGAAGCGGAGCGCCCGAAAGCTCGATCATCAGCATCACCCGATCCTTCAGAATGAAGAATTCGAGTTTTTTTCTGACTCCGGTCTCGGGAAGAACGGACAAGGCGTATTTTTCTCCGAGCCTGACGGAAGCTGCTTTCTTGATTATACGCTGACAGTCGGGAACGGAAAACAGAGTGCTCTTTATCGAGTGACCCGAAACGGGATACTCATCGGTTTTGTCAATGAATTCTTCGAGAGGGAGCGCTTTCGTGTTCTCGAAAAGCTCGTCGAAGGTCACCGCATTGAAGATCCCGCAGAGAAGATAAAGCCTTTCCGCAAAGCGAAGCCTTACGTTGGCTCTCGCTGCGGCAGTTTCGTCTCCCTCGAAGATTATCCTGCCGTCAAGTGTTTCCGTCCTTTTATAGCCGAGCGCATCTATCTCGCCTCCGAGAAGAGCCTCAAGCCCGAAAAGACAGGTGGCAACGTATCTGTAAACCAAAATATACTTCCTTTCGTGTCAGTTCCTTGTTGACGTTCCTTTTTCAAGCGAGAAGGTGAAGCGGCACCACTTGCCGTATTCGCTTTCCGCGGTTATCGTTCCATTGTGCTGATCCATGATGGTTTTCGCTATATAAAGTCCGAGACCCACGCCGGTCTTGTCGAGTCCGCGGCTTCTGTCGCTCTTGTAGAATCTGTCGAAAACGTAGGGAAGGTCGTCCTGCGAGATGCCGTCGCCTTCATTGAACACCGAGGTCTCGATCCTGCCGGATCTTTCGGTGATCCTGACGGTATATTTGCCGCCGTCCCGCGAGAATTTGATCGCGTTGTCCATCAGATTGTATACGATCTGATGGATAGCGTCCGTGTCGCCTATCGCGTACATGTTGTCTTCATCCGCGATGAATTCCACGTCGAGATGTTTTTCCTCTATCCTTTGCTCGGAAGATATGAGGACTTCACGGCACATTTCGCAGATGTCGAAAGAGGTCATCGTGAATTTTCTCTCTCCGGCCTGGATCCTCGTAATGTCGAGAAGGGAAGAGACGAGACGGGAAAGGCGTCTGACTTCGGACGCGATTATTCCGAGATAGTAGTCCTGTTTTTCGGGCGGGATCGCTCCGTCGAGTATTCCGTCGATAAATCCCGAGATCGTCGTCATGGGAGTTCGCAGGTCGTGTGAGACGTTTGCGAGGAAGAGCCGTCTCATTTCGTCGTTGCTTTCAAGGGAAGCCGCCATATTGTTGAATGCTCCGGCAAGCTTGGCGACCTCGTCGTTTCCGCGCACGGGGACGCGGACGTCAAATCGTCCGGCTGCGAAATTCTTGGCGGCACTGCTCATTTCCCTGAGAGGCGCGACGAGACGCCGGGTAGTGAAGTAAACGGCTGCCAGCATCGCCACGAGAATACCGATGGTGACCATTACGGTCGTGCGTACGACACCGTCAAGAAGGTTGTTCATCCCGGCCTTTGACGTAGCCGTCACTATTGCTCCCGAATACCGTCCCTGCGGGGAAAAGATCGGAGTTGACAGAATGATGAAGTCTGAGTCGAAAATACCTCCGAGATCGGATATTTCGCTCGTCTTTTCGTTGTTTTTCAGATTGGCGAGATGCTCCTTCGGAAGAACTATCTTTCCTCCGTCCGGACCTTCGAATCCGTCTCCGTCAAGTCCGTATTCGTCGGCAAGCTCCGAGCCGCCGGCAAGGATAAGCTGACCGTTTTCATCGGAAATAAACGTGACGAAATCGTCAACGTTCACGCTCATCAGTCCGAGAAACTCCCGCAGAGTTTTCGCATAGATACCGACGTATGCCCTCATGTCATCCGTGATCTGCGTCAGCTTCATTCTGTCGTACATGTATTCCGAAATGTATTCGGATGCGTTTTCAAGAGTGGTCTTCTTGTAATTCGTATTGTACCTGTCGACGAGCGAGCCGGTAACGAAAGCAAGAATCAGCAGGCAGACAAGATTTATGAGCAGGAAAGTCGTCAGGTATTTGATAAAAACCGTTTTGAACATCTAAGTACCGTTCCGTTCTCCTGATTTCAAAAAAAAGCACAAATACCGTTGCGGGAATTCCGCAACGGTTATTTGAGAGGTGATATTACTGAACGTGCTCGAACTTGTAACCGACGCCCCACACCGTCTTGAGGAACCACTTGTCGGATACGCCTTCAAGCTTTTCGCGGAGTCTCTTGACGTGAACGTCGACCGTTCTCGAGTCTCCGAGATAATCGAAGCCCCAGACCTTGTCAAGAAGCTGATCTCTCGTGAAAACTCTGTTGAAGTTGGATGCTAGGAAATAGAGAAGCTCGAGCTCTTTTGGAGGAATGTCGACGGGCTTGCCGTTAAGCTTGAGCTCGTACTTGCGGAGACTAATTTCGATGTTCTCGAACTTGACGACCTCATCGTCGTTCTGAGGGTCGTGCGCCATGGAACGGCGGAGTACCGCCTTGATCCTTGCCGAAAGCTCTTTCATGTCGAAGGGCTTTACGACGAAATCGTCAGCACCGAGCTCGAGGCCGAGCACCTTGTCGAAGACTTCTCCCTTGGCGGTTATCATAATGACGGGCTTGGAAGAGACCTCGCGGATCTCCCTGCAGACCTGCCAACCGTCTTTTTTCGGAAGCATAATGTCGAGAAGGACGAGATCGGGCTCATACGTCTTGAACGTGATGATGCCTTCGGCACCGTCGCAGGCGGTCTTTATCTCATAACCTTCGTTCTCAAAATAGAGTTTCAGCAAGTCACAGATATTGGGGTCGTCATCGACTACAAGAATTTTTGTTCCCATATTTGTTCTCCTTCTTTTCGACTGAAGTTATTATACAATAGCCGGGCGGATTTGTCAAATAAAATGCGGTAAATAAAATAATATTTGTATTTTATTTCTGCCTTTTTTCTATTTTACAACTAAAATGTGTCGAAACAATGTTTTTTCTGTGATTTTTTAATAAACCGGAAATGTTTATTTTATTACTTGAAAGATTCCGCAAAATATGATATAATAATTCGGATAATGTTGTTCCATCACGACTCACAGTATTAAACGAAAGGGAAAACATATAATGAAACTTGGAATCATAGGCCTTCCGAACGTCGGTAAAAGTACTCTTTTCAACGCGATTACCGGAGCCGGTGCCGCAAGCGCCAACTATCCGTTCTGTACGATAGATCCCAACGTGGGTGTCGTCCACGTTCCCGACAGCCGTCTTGACGTGCTGAGTGACATGTACAATCCGGCACTTTATACTCCCGCAACGATCGAGTTCGTCGACATCGCCGGACTTGTCCGCGGAGCTTCAAAGGGTGAAGGACTGGGAAACAAATTCCTTTCTCACATCAGAGACGTCGACGCGGTGGTTCACGTCCTCAGATGCTTTGAAAACGACGATATTATTCACGTTGACGGAAACGTGGATCCTCTGCGCGACCTCGAAACGATAAATCTCGAGCTTATTTTCTCGGATATCGAGACGATAGAGAGAAGGATCGCGAAGACTGAAAAGCTCGCAAAGAGAGACAAGTCGCTCGTGAAGGAGCTCGATCTTCTGAACAGAGTGAAAACGGCACTTGACGAAGGTGTCACCGCGCGCTCACTTGAACTTAGCGACGAAGAGAAAGAGATACTCGACGACGTTTGCCTTCTTACTCTCAAGCCTGTCATTTACGTTGCCAACGTATCCGAAGACGAAGCGGCTGAGGTGAGCCCCGACAACGAGTATTTCAATAAGCTCGTTGAAGCGGTGAAATCCGAGAATGCCGAGGTCATCCCCGTATGCTGCGGCATCGAGGCTGAGATCGCAGAACTCGATCCCGAGGAAAAGGAAATGTTCCTTGAGGAGCTCGGTATAAAAGAAAGCGGTCTTGACAGACTTATTAAGGCAAGCTACGCACTTCTCGGCTACATCAGCTATCTTACCGCGGGGCCGAAGGAAGTCAGAGCGTGGACGATAGTGAAGGGCACCAAGGCTCCTCAGGCTGCAGGCAAGATCCACAGTGACTTTGAGAGAGGCTTTATCCGTGCCGAGATCGTGTCTTTTGACGACCTCGTTGCCTGCGGTTCAATGAACGCCGCAAAGGAAAAAGGACTCGTGAGAAGTGAAGGTAAGGATTACGTTATCGCCGACGGCGACGTAGTCCTCTTCAGGTTCAACGTCTGAGTCTAATTCCGTATTCTTTACATTTGAACTATTTTGTGATATAATACATTTTGTGACATTTTGAGTATTATTTCGATATCGGAGGATGCCGACATGAATCAGGATGAATTCAACTCTGTTCCGGCAGAGACGGAAAATAAAAAAACAAAAAAGAAGAAAGCCACCTTCGGTGAGCTTCTCCGCGACCTTTTCAAGGATAAAAGACCGTGGTATAAGAGACTCATCACGGCTGTTCTTGCCGCATTCGCATTCAGCTATACGCTGTATATATTCGGTATTTACGAGATTTACATCACGAACGCAAGCTTCTACACGTTCTCGTTCGACGATCTCAAGATACCGGCTCTCCTTCTCGGACTGTCTGTCACTCTTATCCTGACGGGAGTGCTGATGCTCCTGCGGGGAAAGATCTTCAATTACTTCACGACCGTGATCTTCTCGATAACAGTCTGTTCCTATATCCAGTGCAACTTCCTGAACCACAGCCTCGGCGCACTTGACGGTACTGCGATCGCATGGGAGACGATGTCCGGAAGCATGTTCCTTAACCTGTTTATCTGGGCGCTCATCTTCCTCGTCCCGTTCATAGTACTTTATTTCAACAAGAAATTCTGGAGAAGAATGGTCTGCTTCGTATCCGCACTGCTCATTCTCATGCAGAGTGCGGGACTTGTCAAGCTTTACGTCGAGGGTGACTTCTTCGACGTTTCGAGCAACGGATATCTTTCGAATTCTACGATCTACGAGGTCTCTCCGAAGAACAACGTCGTTGTTTTCCTCATCGACAGATGCGGCTTCAACACAATGGAGAAGGTCTTTAAGGAATATCCCGATATTCCCAGGGGACTTGACGGATTTACGGACTACGACAACGTCCTCGGATCGTATTCGAGAACTTTCCCGTCGGTATGTTATTTCCTTACGGGAGTCAAGTGCGATTACGATATCCCGATCGGAGAATATTTCAAGAAGGCATGGGACGAAGGTACACTGCTGCCCGATATCAAGAATGCCGGCTTTGACACCAAGGTCTACACCGAGGTAAACTACGTCATCAAGAATACCGATAACGTTGTCGGAAAGATCGACAACGTAGGACAGAAGATCAAGAAGGCAGACGTCAGATCGATGCTCGATTCAATGGTCGATCTTTCGCTGTACCGCTACATGCCGACTGCGCTCAAGCCGTTCTTCTGGTGCTATACCGGTGACCTTGAAAGAATTTCCACCACCGGCGACGGAACGTTCACTTCCGACATCTACGCCACGAACGATCCGAACTTCTGTCAGAACCTCAGAGAAGACGGCGTCACGCAGAAGCTTGAAGGTGAAGGCTCCTTCATCTTCTACCACATGAGAGGCGCTCACGAGCCCTATCAGATGGATGCAGACGGAAATAAGAGCCAGACTTCGGACGAGTTCCAGCAGACTGCAGGTGACATGAGAGCGATCCTCTTCTATATCGAAGAGCTGAAACGCCTCGGCATATACGATGACACAACGATCATCATCACAGCCGACCACGGCGTGACGGGAACGGTGGAAAAGCTCGGTGACATGAGATCGATCACTCTTCTCGTAAAGCCGAAGGGCGCCGACACGACAAAGCATCTCAAATATAATTCCGCACCTCTCACACACGATAACATCAGAGCTTATATAGCCAAATCCTTCGGCATAGACTATTCCGCATACGGACCTGCGATCGACGACGTCGAAGAAGATGCCGACGTGACGCGTCACTTCTATATGAGCGGATGCGATAAGCTCCATCTTCACAGAGACACCAATCTCATCACCTATGAGATAAAGGGCGACGTGAAGGACTTTGACAACTGGACCATCATTGATGAAAAGGAAATAGAATACCCCTTCTACGACGCAGGTAACAAGAGATAATGGGTTTGCATTTTTCGGATTACTTACTCGGAGGAATATCAAATGGTCGGAAATCAGACCGAAAACATCAGGACTAAAAAGAAAAAGACCGTCGGTGACGTTTTCCGCGAGCTGATACAGGATAAAAGACCGTGGTATAAACGTCTGATAACGGCAGTTCTCGCAGCGTTTGCATTCAGCTACACTCTCTTCATCTTCGGTGTATATGAGATCTATATCACCAACGCAACGTTTTATTCGTTCTCATTCGATGAACTGTGGCTTCCGGCTCTCCTGCTCGGACTTGCAGTCACGGCGGTGATAACCGTCTTCCTCATGCTTTTGAGAGGAAAGATCTTCAACTTCTTTACGACGCTCGTCTTTGCCGTAACGCTTTGCGCATACATTCAGTGCAATTTCCTGAATCACAGCCTCGGCGCACTTGACGGCACTGCGCTGAAATGGGAACAGATGGCGGGCCCGATGCTGAAGAATCTTCTGATTTGGGCGCTTATCTTTGCCGTTCCGTTCATCATTCTCGTATTCAATAAAAAGTTTTGGAGAAAAACGGTTTGCTTTGTATCGGCTCTTCTGATACTCATGCAGACTGCGGGACTTGTAAACCTCTTCATCACGGAGGACTTTCAGAACAGCTCCGCCAAGGGCTATCTTTCCAACTCCACGATCTACGAGGTCTCGCCAGAGAACAACGTGATAGTCTTCCTGTTCGACAGGATGGGCTACGGTACACTCAAGACCGTGTTCAACACGTATCCCGACATAAAGGAAAAGCTTACCGGATTTACCTGCTACGATAATACGGCGGGCTCATATTCGAGAACGTTCCCGTCGGTCACTTATCTTCTTACCGGAGTCGAGTGCAATTACGATACGCCGGTCGGCGAATATTTCAGAAAAGCGTGGAGGGAAGGAAATTTCCTCAGGGACATAAAAGCCGCCGGATTTGAGTCAAAGCTTTACACCGAGGTGAGCTACGTTATCAAGAATACCGATAACGTGGAGGGCCTTATCGATAATATCGGGCAGCTTACTCCGAAGACGGATAAAAAGGGCATGATGAAGACCATGCTCAGCCTTTCGATGTACAGATACATGCCGACGGCGATGAAGCCCTTCTTCTGGTGCTACACCGGTGACCTCGGCAGGATCACGTCAACGGGCGACGGTACTTTCGCTTCCGACATACACATGACCGACGACCCTCTCTTCTTCCAGAATCTGAAGGACAAGGGAGTAACGGTCAAGGACGGCAGCAAGGGCTCGTTCATCTTCTATCATATGAGAGGTGCTCACGACCCGTACATCATGGAAGCCGACGGAAGCAGGAGCAATAACTCCAACGCCGTAAAACAGGCAGCCGGCAACTTCAGAATGTTGTTCTGCTACATAGATCAGCTCAAGAAGCTCGGCATTTACGACGACACGACGATAATCATTACGGCCGACCACGGAATCACGGATGCCATGACCGAGCTTGACAGTGTCAGAATGATATCACTCCTCGTCAAACCCCGCGGAGCCGATTCGAACGCTCCGATGAAGTATGACGCTTCGCCGCTGAATCAGGACAATATCAGGTCGTACGTTCTCGAATGTCTCGGTATCGACCATTCGGGATACGCTCCTTCGATAAGTGAGATAAAAGAGGGAGACGAAGTGGTCAGGTATTTC
This sequence comes from Clostridia bacterium, assembly GCA_024404435.1. Taxonomy (GTDB): domain Bacteria; phylum Bacillota; class Clostridia; order Oscillospirales; family CAG-272; genus RUG11130. The sequence continues at coordinate 12,055 of JAKSPW010000006.1, forward strand.
CATTTCAATGCCTGCGATCCTTCGAAAAAGCACAGGGACGTTGAACTGATAACCTATAAGATCGACGGCGATGTTTCCGAGTTTGAAAACTGGTCAATCGCTGACAGGAAACCGATAGAGTATCCTTTCTACGATGCCGGAAGAAATAAATAAGTAAATTATTTGGAGGTAACACCAATGAAAAAAATTCTGTCATTCTTATTCTTCTTTGTATGCGCCATGATCATGTGCACGACGTACGCAATGGCTTACCTTGATCCGTCAGCCATGACGTATATCATCCAGGTCATCGCCGGTGTCGTTATCGCGGCAGGTGCTGCTCTCGGCTTCTACTGGAGAAGGATCAAACGTGCCATTTCCAAGAAAAAGAAAGGCGACGACGAAGACGAGGATGAAGACGAAGAGGAAGACGACGAATAAGGAAAGCGAAAAAAAGAAGCTTTCGCTGATGCCTCTGATAATTCCCGCTTCAGCCGTGCTTCTTGCCCTTATTCTCAATATTTTCGTCATAATTTCTGCCATAGTGCCGAGTGCATCTATGGCAGACACTCTTGAAGAGATATCTTTTATCATCGGCTCAAGACTTGCATATCTTTCATCCGTCCCCGAAAGAGGTGACGTCGTGATCTTCGAAAAGGACGAGCTTGAAGCGGATCTCATTGTCAAACGTGTGATCGGGCTTCCCGGCGAGACCGTGGAGATCAGGAGCGGAAGAGTCTATATCAACGGCTCAGACACTCCTCTCGAAGAAGAATACGTCGACGCGTTTTCAGAAGACAGTGAAGGACCATACGTCGTTCCCGAAGGTGAATATTTCATGCTCGGCGACAACAGATGCGAGTCTTTTGACTCACGCTTCTGGGATTATAAATTCGTCCCGCTGAGCGACGTAAAAGCCAAGGTCATACTGAAACTGTGGCCGAGAGTCAAAAAATTCTGAAACGGAGTTCATTATGGTAGTAATCGATGCGATTTTAAGTGCGATCGGAACCGTGCTCGGATACGTTATGTGGGCATGCTTCAAAATATTCAAGGATTACGGAATCGCCATCATCTTCTTTACACTGCTGACGAAGGTGATCATGTTCCCGATAAACCTTATCGTACAGAAAAACTCAATAAAGATGGTCAAAATGAAGCCCGAGCTCGAGGCGCTTCGCTATCAGTACATAGACGATAAGGACGCGTATCTCGACGCGCAGACCGCTCTCTATAAGAGAGAAAAGTACAGCCCGATGGCAGGCATCTGGCCGCTTCTTCTGCAGATCCCGATAATCCTCGGACTTATCGACGTTGTGTACAAACCTCTGAAGCACATGCTTCATATGCCGTCGGACGTTATTAACGCGTTTGTCGAAAAAGCGGCGCAGATCATGAACACGACTGTCGATCAGCTCGGATCGTCTCCTCAGCTTCACGTTGTCGACCTGATGCAGAAGGCGGAGAATCTCGATGCCTTCAGAAGCATTCAGGGCATCGAAGGCGTTTCCGGATACGTAGACAAGATCTCGAACCTCAACATGAACTTTCTCGGCATCAACCTTGCGAAGATACCGAGCGTAACGACCCTCGACCTTCTGTTCCTCGTCCCCGTCCTTGCGGGCGTTTCGGCGCTTATCATGTGCGTGATTCAGAATAAGATCAACGTGCTTCAGATCGAGCAGAGCAAGGCGTCCCAGTGGGGAATGACGATCTTCATGATCGCTTTCTCGACCTATTTCGCATTCATCGTTCCCGCCGGTGTCGGCATCTATTGGATGTGGGGCAACCTCTTTGCCATCGCCGTCATGTACCTCGTGAACCTCGTATACAGTCCGAAGAAGTATATCGACTATAAGGCTCTCGACGAAATGAAGAAAAAAGCGGCAGATGACAGAGCCTATAATAAACGCTGCAAAAAGCTCGGAAAGCAGTACTACAAAAAGTTCTGTGAATCCGACAATATCAGCCACATGAAGCTGATGTTCTACGCCGAGGGCGGCGGATACTACAAGTATTTCAAGAACATCATCGACGCTGTGCTCGCAAAGTCAAAGCTCAAGATCCACTACGTTACGAGCGATCCGGACGACCCGATCCTGAGTACGACGGAAGAGCGTATCATCCCTTACTATATCGACCAGAACCGCCTTATAACCCTCTTCATGAAGCTCGAGGCGCAGATGGTTATCATGACGACGCCCGACCTTGAAAAATACTATCTCAAGCGCTCCAAGGTCAGACGCGATATCGAATACGTCTACACCGACCACGCCTGCACGAGCATCAACCTCACATACCGCGGCGGCGCGTTCGACTATTTCGATACGATCTTTGCCGTCAGCCGTCCGCAGGCCGAAGAGGTCAGAGCGATCGAAAAGCTCAGAAATACGAAAGAAAAGACCATCGTCGAGGTCGGCTACGGTCTTATCGACAACATGATCGCTTCCTACGAGGCATCCGACAAGACGCCAAACGAAAAGAAGACGATCCTCATCGCTCCCTCGTGGCAGATCGACAATATCATGGACAGCTGCCTTGACGGACTTGTCGAGGGACTCACGAAGACGGGTTACAGAGTCATCATCAGACCTCACCCGCAGTACATCAAGCGTTTCCCGATGCAGATAGCCGAGATCATGGAGAAGTATAAGGATCGCTTCAGCGAAGACTTCAAAATCGAGACCGATTTCTCCTCCAACGTCACGGTTTATACCGCAGACCTTCTCATCACCGACTGGTCGTCCATCGGATACGAGTACAGCTTCACGACAAAGAAGCCGACTCTGTTCATCAATACGAAGATGAAGGTCGTGAACAAGGGATATAAGAAGATCGGCATCACTCCTTACGATATCACCGCGCGCGACATAATCGGACGTTCTCTCGAAAAAGAGGATATCGATAAGATCGGCGAGGTCGCAACGGACCTCATCGAGAATCAGTCGTCGTATTCGGCACAGATCGAAAAGGAAAGAGAAGAGTACTTCTACAACCTCGGAACGAGCGGAGAAGTCGCTGCCGACTATATTATCGGTAAGCTCGTGAAAAAGAAAAAGAAAAAGCAGGATGAAACGGCACCTGAAAACGCCGAAGAAACTGCCGAAACCGCAAACGTCTGACTTCATACGGCCGCAGCATAAGCTGCGGCCGCTTTTTGTACGAAAAAAGCCCGCCGTATATGAAAAAAACTTGATTTTTTTTGATATTTATGGTATATTAATCATATATATCATTTTTGCGGTCAATATAATGAATAAGATAAACTATCAGTCACTGTGCGACTCGATAATCAGTGAAGCTGACGGAGGACAAGTGAAGCCGACTCTGCTTCTTCACGTCTGCTGTGCACCGTGCTCCTCGTACGTAATCGAATATCTTGAGGATCATTTCGATCTTACTCTGTTTTTCCACAACCCGAATATAACGGAAACGGAGGAATACGCCCTTCGTCTTGACGAGCTGTCACGTTTTGTTGTCGAGCGCCCGGGGAAGAACTTCAAGATAATGACGCCTAAATACGATCCCGACGCGTTCTTCGGTACTGCCAAAGGACTTGAGGCCGAGCCGGAGGGCGGCGACAGATGTACTGCCTGCTACCGACTTCGCCTTGAAAAAACGGCAAAAGCCGCACTTGACGGCGGATTTGATTATTTTACGACAACACTTTCGGTAAGCCCCTATAAAAACAGCGAAAAGCTGAATACGATCGGCCTTGAAATGCAGGAAAAATACGGCGTCAGATACCTCGTTTCCGATTTCAAGAAAAAAGGAGGATACCTCCGTTCGATTGAGCTTTCATCCGTATACGGTCTTTACAGACAGGACTACTGCGGCTGCATTTTCTCCGCTGCCGAAGCGGAAATGAGGAGAAAGGTCAACTCGGACCCACAGTCTATATGAAAGGATGATCTGTTATGTTATCCGGATTTAAGAATTTTCTGATCACGTTTCTTGTCGCGGCGCTTCTGTTCGGACTCGTCGGCTTTTTTGCCACGAAATACGTTTCCGGCGTCGTGACCGACATTCTTGACGGTGAGAAGGATAAGCTTGACGATATCCTGAGCAACCCGGATCAGACTGAAGAAATTAAAAAAGAACCCGAAAAGGATCCGGATCTGAAGGTACCGGACGGCAACTCGTTCACCATGGTCTTCGTCGCAACGAATTTCTATCCCGATAAATATGACAACTATTACGGATACGGCACGAAGGTCGACGACGTTATCAAGAAAGCCAATAAAGAGAAGGATTCGCTCGGCGCACTTTCCACAAAGTTCAGATACCTGAACGCGACGTGCATCGTCCTCGTCAGAGCCGATAAAGAGAACAGGGAATACGTTGCCTGCTACATTTCTCCCGAAACGAAGGTTACGTCTCCATCCGGTGACGTTACTCTCGGCGAAGCGTACGGGCGCTACGGCATGAACACTCTCTGCGATTATATCACCGTCATGACGGGCCTTGAGATAGATTACAGATTCCTCATAGACGGTCATCGCTTCGATGAGTTCATCGCGCTGATGGATCCTGTTAAGTTCGACCTTGAAGGTCCCATCTATTCAATGGGCAAATACCACGTTTCGTTCAAGGAACCGCTCGAGACCGAGACTGAAACGGCGATTCTGACCGAGCCGAAGGAAACCGAGAAAAAGGACGAAAAGGACGCGAAAACTTCCGAGGGCGATAAGGACGACAGCGAAAAGATCCCCGAGAAGGTCGGCAATTCCATTGTCCTCAAAAAAGGAAAAGATCAGGACTTCAATAATTATTCGGTTTACATTCTCAATACCTTCAAGGAGTTTTCCGCAGAGGACGTTGAGATGAAATCAAAGCTTTCTCTCCACATCCTTAAAGAGTATCTCATGCTCTTCGAAAAAATGAAACAGGATGAGCTTGTCGAGAAGCTGAAGGACATCACCGAGGAAAAGTACGAGGACTTTGAGTACGTCTACTCGTGGAAGAACGCTCTCGCTACCGACATGAAAGCGGAAAAGGGAAAGGATATCCACTCGATGCTCGAAGCGATCGAGTATTTCGGCTACTCCGAGATGATCTATCCCGGTGAATTCAATCCCGAAACGAAGATGTTTGACCCCGACGTCAAGACGGGCTTTGAATTCTTCAAAAAATACCGTCAGGGCGTAGAGACTCCCGAAACCGAGACATAATTTCGAAAGGAACAA
>JAKSPW010000060.1 GCA_024404435.1 Clostridia bacterium
GAAGCTCTTTTATATGCTGCCTCTCCGTTATGCCGTCGGCGGCGCAGGTGCGCGTCACGACGGGGAGAGAATTCGTCTTTGCAAACGAAGCAATCTCGTGTTCTCTCGTATAGATCAGAGGTCTGATGACTCTCATTCCCGTGTTTTCGTATTCGGTCACCGGGAAAAAGCACCCCGCTCTGCCTGCCTGTAAGATGTTCATGATATACGTTTCGCAGACGTCATCCATGTGATGACCGAGTGCAAGAGCTCCGCAGCCGTCGGCAAGTGCCGCATCCGCGAGTGCTCCGCGGCGGAGCTTTGAGCAGAGAGAGCAAGGATTCTCCTCCTGTCTCACGTCGAAAACGATCTTCGCGATCTCGGTTTTAATGATCTTATATTCAACGCCGAGCTTTTCGCAGTATTTTGCTATCTCATCGAACGACGGACCGTTATCGGCTCCGTTGTCGACCGTATAGGCGACGAGAGAATAATCATAATCGTCGAATTTACTCATCGCGGCGAGAGCGGAAAGGAGTGTCAGCGAGTCCTTACCGCCCGATACTCCGACGGCGATCCTGTCTCCGTTTTTTATCATTCCGTATTTCTCGACGGCCTGCCTCGTTTTGCTCAGAATCTTCTGAATGTTCATGTCAAATACCCCGAAAGGTGCATATTATGTTATCGAAATCAGTGAGAAAGGTGAATCGTATGGCTGTAAAAATATACATAGATCAGGGACACAATCCCGTAAATCCGAATGCGGGTGCGGAAGGAAACGGATACCGTGAGCAGGACATCGTTTATAAGATCGGAGTAAGGCTCGCGGAGGTACTCGGAGCCGCAGGGCTCGAAACGAAGCTTTCAAGGCCGACCGCTTCGACTCAGCTCGGGACGTCGAACGCGACCTCCCTCTCCTCGCGAGTCAACGAAGCGAACTCGTGGGGTGCCGACTTTTTTCTGAGTCTGCACACAAACGCGTCGTCTTCTCCGTCTGCAGCCGGCACGGAGGCATACGTCTACTCAATACCGGGTGCGGCGCAGATACTTGCCGAGAACATCGTAGGAAAGCTTTCGAATCTCGTCGGTTTCAGAAACAGAGGAGTCTATGCCAGACCCACACTGTACGTTCTCAGAAAAACAAGGATGCCGGCGGTGCTCGTCGAACTCGGGTTCATAACCAACCCTTATGAAGCAACGCTCATGGCAAGTCAGCCGGATCTGTTTGCCGCCGGTGTCGCAGACGGCGTGCTCTCGTATCTCGGGCTTTACTGATCGTCCTTCAGAAGATCGGGGCGGCGCTCTCTTGTCAGCTCGAGAGAGCGCTCGTGCCTCCATTTTTCTATGTTTTCGTGATGTCCGGAAATGAGCACGTCCGGGACGAGCATTCCGTTATAATCGTATGGGCGCGTGTACTGCGGATACTCAAGAAGCCCGTCTGAAAAAGACTCTTTCTCAAAGCATTCGGGATCGGAAAGAACTCCGTCACACAGTCTTCCGACGCAGTCGGCGACGATGCAGGCGGGAAGCTCACCGCCGGTCAGGACGAAGTCGCCGATCGACAGTTCCATGTCGACCGCTTCCTCGATTATCCTCTCGTCAACGCCTTCGTAGTGTCCGCAGAGGATGATGATCCCTTCGAGCGAAGCAAGTTCTTTTGCGACTTTCTGATTAAAAAGCACTCCGCGGGGCGACATATAGACCGTTTTGACTTTGCTTTCGGAGGTATAGCCTCTCGATGCTATCACGGCGTCTCTTGTGCGGGCGATGGGAGGCGCCGCCATGAGCATGCCCATACCTCCTCCGTACGGTGTGTCGTCGACACGTCTGTGCTTGTCCTCGGAATAATCCCTTATATTATGCGTTTTTATATCAATTTTTCCCGCACGGCGGGCCCTGCCGATGATGCTTTCCGACAGAACGTAGTCGACGTATTCGGGAAAGAGCGTCATGATGTCGATATTCATTCTCTCATACCTTCGATAAGTGTAACGAATACACCGCTGCCGTCGCCTTCCGTGACGACTTTTTTTATAAAGTCGGGAACGTACGGGATCATGAATTCCCCGCCGTTCACGTCGTCAACGACGTAGATATCCTGGATCCTTCCGGTGAGCACTTCCTTCACTTTTCCGATAAGTTCTCCGGTTTCGGCGTCTTTCACGTCGAGCCCGATGACGTCGGCGATGAAAAAGCCTCCGCTCGGGAGTCTGAAATCGGCTCTGTCGGCATACAGCTCACGGCCTTTGTAGGTGATCGCCTCCTCGAGAGACTCGATACCCTCGAGCTTGACGAGGACGGCTTCCTTCTGACGGGAAGCGTGCTCTACCTTATACGGAACGTACTCGTTCCCTTTTTTCATATAAAGCGTTTTAAGACGGCGAAGAACGTCGGGAGAATCCGTGAAATTCTCGAGCCTGAGGTTTCCCTTCACTCCGTGAGTACCGACAGCTCTCGCGCAAAGAAGATACTTTTCCATTTTTACCTTCCGTTCGGTTATTTAATGAAATTATAACACAGAAAGCCGTTATTTTCAACCTGAATCCCGAAATAGTCTCGGGCGATATGACAAATGAATAAATATAAGTCGAAAATTTATTTTTATTTGTCATACTTTCCTATTGTAAAATTAAGAAGTTTATTGTAAAATATAAGACAATTGAACGAATACTCGTTTGATATATCAAATGCTGCAGTGCAGCGGATCGGAGAACACTATGAACAGAGTGTACAATTTCTCAGCAGGACCTTCTATGCTTCCGATGCCCGTGCTTGAGAGCGCGGCGCGTGATCTCGTCTCGTACGGCGACTCAGGTATGTCCGTAATGGAAATGAGCCATCGATCTCCCTCGTTCGACGCGATCATCAAGGCAGCAGAGGCTTCCTTCAGAAAGCTCATGAACATCCCCGACAATTATAAGGTGCTTTTCCTTCAGGGCGGTGCTTCAACTCAGTTCGCAGCCGTTCCGCTCAACCTTATGAAGACCGGCAAGGCCGACTACATCCTCAGCGGTCAGTTCTCGACGAAGGCTTTTAAGGAAGCTCAGAAGTACGGCGACGTCGTCGCTGCCGCTTCCTCGAAGGACGACAACTTCTCACACGTTCCGAAGACGACGAGAGAATCCTTCAGACCGGACGCCGATTACGTCCACATGTGCTTCAACAACACCATCTACGGTACGAAGTTCGACTACATCCCCGACACCGGCGACATCCCGCTCGTAGCAGATATGTCCTCCTGCATCATCTCGGAGCCCGTTGACGTCACGAAGTTCGGCGTTATCTACGCCGGCGCTCAGAAGAACATGGCTCCCGCAGGTCTTACCGTCGTCATCATCCGCGAGGACCTCATCGGCAACGCACGTCCCGAGACACCCGCAATGCTCGACTACAAGCTCATGGCAGAGGCTGATTCGATGTACAACACGCCTCCGTGCTGGCCCATCTATATCGCAGGTCTCGTATACGACTGGATCCTCTCCATCGGCGGACTTGAAGAAATGAAGAAGATCAACGAGAAGAAAGCAAAGCTTCTCTACGATTACCTCGACAATCAGGATTACTATATCGCTCCCGTTGAAAAGTCATCCCGCTCCATGATGAACGTCACGTTCGTGACGGGCGTTGAAGAGCTTGACAAGAAGTTCCCGAAGGAAGCCGAAAAGGCAGGTCTCATGAACCTCAAGGGACACCGCTCCGTCGGCGGCATGAGAGCTTCCATCTACAACGCAATGCCCTATGAAGGCGTTGAGAAGCTCGTTGAATTCATGAAAGAATTTGCTAAGAACAATCCGAAAGGTTAATTATTATGGCACAGATTAAACTTCTCAATAAGATAGCTTCCGTCGGACTAAATGTTTTCGACAAGAGCAAATATGAAATAAGCACGGAATTCGACGATCCCCAGGCGATCATGGTACGTTCCGCCGCAATGCACGACATGGAGTTCGGCAAGAATCTTCTCGCGATCGCAAGATGCGGAGCCGGTGTCAACAACATCCCCGTTGACGAATGCGCTAAGAAAGGCATCGTCGTATTCAACACTCCCGGTGCAAACGCGAACGGCGTCAAGGAGCTTGCAATAGCGGCTCTCCTGCTCGCTTCCCGCGACGTCATCGGCGGCGTCAAGTGGGCAGGCACACTCACCGAGGACGTTGCAAAATCCGTTGAAAAAGGCAAGTCTCAGTTCGCGGGCTGCGAGATCGGCGGCAAGACGCTCGGCGTCATCGGTCTCGGCGCGATCGGCGGACTCGTTGCTAACGCAGCCGAGGCTCTCGGCATGAAGGTCATCGGTTACGACCCGTACATCACGGTCGAGGGTGCATGGCATCTTTCGAGAGCCGTCGAAAAAGCTTCGAGCTACGACGAGATCTTCGAAAAGAGCGATTACATCACGCTCCACGTTCCCGCAACGAAGGAAACTAAGAACATGATAAACGCAGGCTCCATCTCGATGATGAAAGAGGGCGTGCGCATCATCAACCTTGCAAGAGCGGACCTCGTCTGCGCTTCCGATCTTAAGGAAGCACTTGCCGACGGTCACGTCGCCTCCTACGTCACCGACTTCCCGACGGAAGAGACGATAAACACGCCCGGCATCGTCACCATCCCGCATCTCGGCGCATCCACGGGCGAGAGCGAGGACAACTGCGCTGTCATGGCGGCTCACGAGCTCATCGACTATATCGAAAACGGCAATATCAGAAACAGCGTGAACTTCCCCGCAGTTTCCCTTCCCGCTTCCGATTACCACAGAACGGTCATCCTGCACATGAACGTGCCGAACATGATCTCGACCGTCACGACGGAGTTCTCGTCGAGAGGCATCAACATCGAGAACATGGCAAACCGCTCCAAGGGCGACTACGCATGCACGATCATCGACTCCGCCGAGGAGATCGACGACGCGTCAGCCGAAAAGATCCTCTCGGTCGACGGTATCATCCGACTCATCAAAATAAAATAATTTCAACTCATCAGTGCGCTCTGAAAAGAGTGCACTTTTTTTACTTGACATTTTTTAATCTTCAATTTATAATTGTACTATCAACCTATGAAACCAAAAAAAATTTGACCGAATAAGGAGAAAAACATGAAGAAAAAACTCATCGCAATCATTCTTTCCATCATAATGACAGTCGGACTCCTTCCGATTACTGCATCAGCTGCAGGCTGGGAGCTTGTTATTGGCGGAATCGAATACATGCACGACGAACTTCTGTCTGACATATCAGGTCCCGGCTGGAGCTGGTCGGCAAGCAGCGGAACTCTGACACTGGACGAATATAACGGAACTTATATTCGTGCAAACCGTTCGATCAATATCAACGTCTCAAACGGAACGGTGAATACGATCACAGTACCGGAAATCTATCTTGAAGACGGAATCAACGTCAACGGTGACTGCACCATGTACGGACTCGGAAGGCTGAATATCGAAGTGCTGAATTCAAGCTATGACGGTATATCGACAACGGGTTCCGGCAAACTGAATCTCGGAATATCCGGAGGGCTCTGCATCAATGCCGGAGACGACTGTATTTCGACGTCAGGCAGCCTTACCGTCTACGGCAGAGGAGACGTAGTACTTAAGTCCGGAGACGATGCCGTTAACTCATACGACTACATATTCGTCTCCGGCTCGGGAAATTTTACCGTTGACGCGGGATATTACGGATTATACTCCGACAGAGGAAGCATAACCTTTGCGGGAAACAGATCCATCAATATCAATGCGGTGCAGAATGCCGTAAAGCTTTGGGGTGAGACCAGTACGCTCAGTCTGGAAGGGTCCGCCGCTCCCATCACTCTGACGTCGGGTGAAGGCTATAAAGCAATTCTTCGCGGTGATGATGGCACTTCCCCCATCGACGGACCGGAGTACTGGAATTACGTCAGAATGAACGGCTCTCCCGAATCGGAGTCGGTCACGTACGACAAGGTCGCTCTGAAAATCGCCGGAAATCAGTACTACTATTCGGAGATTAAGAATAACATCGACATCCCTGCCGAAGGCTGGAGCTGGGACGCTTCTTCGAAAGTTCTGACTCTGAACGGATATAACGGCGGATACATATGGGCAAACAATAATCTCGACATCTGTCTTGCGGAAGGCTCTGACAACGTGATCAGTGTTCCGGCAGACGTTTATGAACCCGCTCTGCATACACTCGGCGACTGCAGCATCAGCGGAGGCGGAAACCTGGATATAGAATCAGAAAGTGTCGGACTTGACGGCATTTGGGCGGAAAAAGGCATAATTGACCTGAACACCTCGGGCAATCTGACGGTAAACGTTCGCGGAGACGGTATTTACGCTGAAAGAGAATTGACAATCTCCGGCAGCGGCGACATTACGGTAACGTCACACGACTACGGACTGATCTCATACAACAACGGCATAAATATCACCGGCACCGGCGATATTACGGTAAATGCCGGATCCAGCGGTATTTACTCCATTAAAAATCTGATCTGCTCAGGCAGCGGAAACGTCACTGTAACTGCACGCGACTATGGCTTTGAAATGCAGAGCGGAGACGTAAACTTGGCCGGCAGCGGCACCGTTACGGTCGACGCAGGATATTACGGCTTTTATAATAATTTCGGCAGCCTTATAATTTCCGGCGCGTGCAGCGTCAACGTGAATGCAGCACAAAATGCCGTAAAATTATGGGGGCCCGAAAGTTCCCTGATCCTTGAAGGCACGGGAACGCCCATTTCGCTCAAGGCAGGCGACGGATGCGCGGCTGTCCTTCGCGGTGATGACGAGACCTCTCCCGTCGGCGGCAGTCTCGACTACTACGGCAGAATCACCGGCGCACCCGATGAAAGTCTTGTCATATACGACATAGAAAACTATCTGACGATCGCAGATACCGATTACAGCAGTAATGACCTCTCTGCGGACATCGACAAAACTGCCGAGGAGGGATGGAGCTGGGACGCAGGCTCAAAGACTCTGACTCTGAGCGGCTATAACGGCAGTTATATCTATGCAAGAATCCCGCTTGACATCGTTGCGGCAGACGGTACCGACAACCGTATCACCGTACCGACGAACGTTAATGAAGCCGGGATCCACACTCACGGCGACTGCAGCATCAGCGGAGGCGGAAGCATAGATATCAATGTCCCGGGCACCGGCAATCAAGGTATCCTTGCTGAGAGCGGCAGCTTTGTCTTCAACATGTCCGGAAGTCTGACTGTAAATGCCTCCGATGACGGTATATCCGTCGGTAATAACATTACCGTCTCCGGCAGCGGCAGCCTAAAAGTAAACTCGGGTGATTACGGTATGTACGCCCCAAACGGCACATTTACATTATCTGACAGTGTTGACGTTTCGATAAAGTCTTCCGACGTCGGGATCTATACAAATAAAGGCGACATGATCCTGTCCGGCAGCGGCAATCTTAACGTAGAATCGAATTTTTACGGCATAGATTGTCTCAACGCAAACGTGATCATCTCCGGTTCGGGCAGCGTAAGCATAAAAGGAAAATCAGGTGCGGTTTCCATTTGGGGTGGTTCAAAATCCCTGCTCCTCAACGGTACGGCTTCGCCCGTTTCGCTCAAGTCTGACAGCGGATGCGCCGTACGTCGCCAAGATGACGACACGTCTCCCGTCGGCGGCACGAACCTCTCGTATTACGACAACGTAACGGGAGCGCCCGACGAAGGCAAAGTGGTTTACAGACACGGAGAGCTGACTCTTCCCTTCACGGACGTGAAGAAGAGCGACTGGAGCTTCG